>NZ_JAODZS010000002.1:0-171111 GCF_029835375.1 Morganella sp. GD04133
CCTCCCCCCGAACAAGTGCATTATCTGGCTGTGGACAAACTCCGGCAGGAAAGCGGTCTTTCTGAGCTGTTATACTGTGCAACCCGGAAAACGGAGACCCGCCGGCAAACAAATGAAAAGATTGTGACCAACTCGTATTTCAATACGAAATGTGATGCCACCGTTTATCCTGAACCACTGAAGAACACAGTTAATAATATACCTGCACACACCGGCGAACCGGGAACATCATCATCCCCGTCAGCAACAAGCCGGCGTGGCGGGGATACTTTACTGCCTCTGGTGGTGGCAGGAGCAGCTGTGACTCCCGTGGCAACGTATTATGTGCAGGCTCTGAAGAGTAAAACAGTCATTGCAGCCAGCACAGCCATGGGGGTATTAGGGTTAACCGCAGGAGCAAAAGCACTGCGGGACCGTTTCAGTTCACCGGAATCGATAAGAAACGACGACATAAAATCAGATTTACTGAAAGCAACTGACATGGATACCCAAAAACTGAGTCTGTCCGGAACACCTAAAAAAGTATTCAGAACATACAGACTCATTAGTGATGAGTCCGGTCAATCAAAAAGAATACAACCCCGAAAAGCAATGAATTTAGATCTGATCAGGCTGGGTTCAGAGATGTATAAAACAAAAGACTATCTGACATTCTCTCTTCCCTCACAACACACGATTCCGGATGTTCATCAGATTGGCGTTGTTAAAAAAATAAAAAAAGGCATAAATCATATTACCTTTGATTTTAGATCGGATACCGGACACTCGAAATGTATTATCTTTAGCTTAAGAAAATATAACATCGAAGAGGTTTTTAAATTATTAAAGCACGGAAAGGATCTCATTGTATGGGACAATGGTAGCGAATCGATAAGAAAGAATTTCTTTATGGACCTTACTCAAATCAGTAAATTTGATATAACCGTTAATCAGGGACTGATGTCTTTTGTTGATGTAAACATTAACAATGAAAACATTTATAAGGATATGACTGACAATACGTTAAGTGCGTTTTTTGCAGGTATTAACTGCGAAAAAACAAGTAAGTTTTACAGAGAAGTCCATATTAAAGATCTGACAACAGAACACGTTAAACCTCATATTTTATTAACTGACTGGTCAGGTTTCATATCCGTTGCGGAAAAAAACGGGATAAAAATAGACCGGCGTATAAATCCATTTACTGAAGAATGTATGACATTTTATGGCAGTAAAGAGCACTTAAAAATAATATCTGAACGTGAAATATTATTTGAATCAATATACAAAGGCAGGGTTAAACGGTCAGTAAGTACTGATGTCTCGCTGACAACGGCCCTTAATGCTGTAAGCTTTATCCATTTAACCAGAGTCTTATCTGATCCGAAGGTAGACAGAGAAACAAAAGAAAATACTATCCTTGATTATGTGAAAATTACATCAGCTGATGTTTTTTCTTTCAGTACCGGACTGATTGAACATATGGATCCTTTTAAACTTGTTTCCGGGCCTTATGCCGCCGGAGTAAAAGGGATACTGAAAACAGCAGGGGCCTCCGTTGGAGTGATATTCAGTGCATTGAACTTCATCGAAGGTGTGGAGGAGACCGATCTGGCAAAAATTGCGTCAGCCTCACTGGGTATATTAGGTGCTATCTCTGGTGTTGTTCTGTCAGGGTTTACCGGGTTTGGGTTTGCCTTGTTTTTAATGGGAGGCGTATTAATTCTGGATGCTATATCAGATACAAAAAAAAGAGGCAGACAAAGAGAAGCATTTTTTAAAGATACCATACTCAATGTGACCAGAAATCAACTGTATAATTATGCATGGATATCAAAAACGAATCAGAAAGGTGAACATGAAGGCAGTTATAATGAATTTATACTAACCGATAATAATGCTCCAGGTGAAAAGCAAAAGAATGCGGCTGATGAATATTTATTTTATGAATCACTGAGCGGACATCAGTATATAACACCGGAGAAAACCGGTAGTTTTGATAATGTTACCTATAACACATCTCCGGAAAGTGAAAATATGGGTTTTATCGGTTTTAAAACACATGAAGAAATTAAGGGTAAACGGATATCTCATATTATTTACACATCAGATGCCGCTATAAAAGATACATCTTATATCGCTCATAATAATCAGGGTAAGGACAGTATTCAGGGTTATGATGATTTTCTGAATGGCGATGATACTATTTATTCCAGAAGTACCGGAGCAAGGATTAATGCTGGTGATGGACATGATATTGTATTCGTATCAGGTTCGGAAGACATCATTGATGGTGGCGATGGTAGTAATACGGCAATTATAGATGGATTAAAGAGGAAAATAGTTCTTAATGTTTTTGGTGATGGTCATGCGTCAGTCGGTGATACCGTGTTAAAAAACTTCGGAAGTTACCTATTAACAGGACGTGGTCATGAGATTATTGTTAACCCTAATGGCTTGTCTGATACTATTCCGGTATTTATTTGCTCAGGGGGAGGACATATCATTCTGCGGAATCCGGTAAGTACCAATGGTGAGGCCATTATTCTGCAAAAAGGTAACAAACTCAGGCTGCCGGCCGGAAAAGGTTTTACATATGCATCAATACCTAACAGTATTTCAGTCGGAGGAAAAATAATTGCATTACAAAAAGGGTTTGTTGTATCGACTCTGTATGATTGACAGGGAGGGCTTGTTGCAAAACAAGCCTGAGTCTTTTTCAGATTGAGTTGATGATGAACACCAGGGAAGTTCAATGGTTAAGCGTTGAGCAAAAAACGCGCTCATTTATTATTTGTAACACGCTTATAAATGAAAATCATTTCCTGTAAAAATATTTTGTCACAATATCCTTCTGATTTTTTCTTTATATTAAGTACATTTACTATAAAATAATTATTCAATACGTACGATTAATCAGAATGGTATATATAATGTACAAAAAATTATTGATGCTCCCTCTTTTTGGTATTTCATTGTTACTCTCCGGATGCAGCGAAGATATGCCCCCAAAATGCGATAGTAAGGAAACGAAAAATTTATTAAATCAGGTTGTTGTTAATTACTTCAATCAGATGGGTATCAGAAATGTAACCTCATCCATCACCGGTCATGAGATGTTAGAAAAACATGAAAAAGCTAAAGAATATACGTGTGAGGCCAGAGTTGTAGTCACTCAGGCAAATGGCAGAATGAACTCCGAGATAGTTAACTACTCCGTATTTCTTGACGAAAATAAAAAAGGACAATTTTTTGTCCAAATCAATGATGACTAAGTTATTTTAATATTTTTTGTAAAAAAGCCTCATTATAACGAGGCTTTTTATGTACCTCCCTCCCTGAATAAAAACCAGCGTATTCAGAAAACACAAAAATAGTACCCATGAAAAACGGAATCTATGGTCACTCCTGTTTTCAAAGCCGGTCCCTCCGGGAAGGATTATTTTTTTAAGCTTTCCAATAAGCCATTTTCGAATTCATTTGTAGATGTACAGTCAGTTGGCTTTATTTTTTCGTTACCATCAGAAGCAACTAAATCAGCATATCCATTAACCTGAACTGAAATATTACTTCCTTCTTCAGAACTCCATACTTGAGTTACAATTCGGTAATGCTCTTGAATATTCTGTGTCTGGGTCAGGTCAGGTCAGGTCAGGTCAGGTCAGGTCAGGTCAGGTCAGGTCAGGTCAGAACATTCTAAATAAATGCCTGCTATATCTAAATTACTACCAATTGCAGCCACAATACCAACTTGCTGATTTTGAACAGATGGTATTAACCCTTTTTTTTGGTAATAAGATTTAACCATAGCGATAATCTCATCAGGCTTACGGTTTCCTATCAATGTTGTTAATATCGTTCCTTGTGCATCTTGTGCATCACTCTGACCCGATATTCCTCCTCCACTCATTGTGTCCTGATTTCCTGTTTTAACCGGACCATAAACTGAAATACCACCTGTTACACAGCCAGTTAAAGAAGAAAAGATACTGATCGCAACTAACGTTTTCGCTATGAATTTGTTCATATGCTTATCGGTAATAAAGATTATTACAGCTGGCAATAAAAACACAGGTAACTATCAACAAAAAAAATCTAATACTCATATTCAGATTTCCATTCTTATAAAATAGGGTGATTAAACTAAAGGAGACGAAAATTTAAAATAATGCCAAGATAAAATAATGTCAATATAAAATAACAAATGAACATCCCACAAGTAACCAGCATGCGATCTAAAACAAAGTCCGTTTATGGTCTGAATACAATTTATGGGTTTCATTTCTATAGTGTAAATTGACTTATTTCAAGCGTAAAAAAAACATATTGAAAATCAACATCTGAATATAAATAAAAAACAAACTGACAGCATTGACATTGTTTTAAATTATCGTACCATTATTTTAATTTAAACGCCCTATTTTATAAGAATGGAAATCTGAATATGAGTATTAGGTTTTTTTTATTAATAATTACCTGTTTTCTTATTGTTGGCTGTGCGAACTTTTATTACCGATGAATAGCGATGAACGAAAACATCTCTTTCAGCTAACATATTGCTGATGTAAACATAACTCAGCGGAATCGGGCCATACTATCGGAGACACCACAGGATAATAACCGGCGAAAAATGCGTCCATTTAAAATAGGCAGATATCATTGAACTTCCCGCTGAAAAAGACTCAGGCTTCCGTGTTCATCATCAACTCAATTTTTGCCGCAAACCTTTTTTCTGCCCACTGAAAAGAAAAACCCCTAATCGTTGGATATCCGACTTTCGGGGTTTACTTTACGGAGTGGTCAGAGGTAATGACGGGGTGAGGCAGACCGTGTTATCAGGCTGCGGAAATCCGTTCCACTTTCGCCGGCAGTCCCTGCCGGACAGAGGCGCCGGTGACCCAGTCCAGCCAGGTGTTCGCCACCTGACGGGTCGGGTCAGCAAAACCCAGGTCGTTGATATTAATGCCGGACGCGATGCGTTTATCCATCGCCAGCGCTTCGCCGTCAAGATAGTGCTGACGTGCGCCCATTTCGTGATGTCCGTAACCGTGTTCAATCGCCACCACGCCCGGCATCACACCGGTCAGCAGGCTGATTTGCGCTTCAACACTGCCGCCCGGCGTGGTGATGCGAACAAGGTCCCCGTGCTGCACGCCAAATTTTTCGCCGTCCGCCGGGTTGATCGCCACCAGGTTTGACGGTTTCACATGGTGCAGGCGCTCAATCATGGTGGTTGAACTGCTCATCACATGGGATTTAAAAGACATCAGTTTCAGCGGCCAGCTTTCCGCCGGATAGACACGGTCAATATCGCTGCCGTCAGACAGGCGCGGCGGATAATAGGCCGGACAACCGCTGAAACGCTCACCGGTGATGGCATGGCGGTTCTGCGCCACTTCCGCGTTCCAGATTTGCAGCGGCTGTTTCCACTGCGGCCCGGTTTTCTCCCCGTCCCAGCCTTTTTCATACGGTGCAAAACGGCCGCCGCGGCTGAAGAGATAAGCCACACGGCTGATTTCCTCTGCTTTCAGCACCTGCTGCATGACAGGCATGATGCGATCCACCCCGGACAAACGGATATCCGCCTCTTTGGCTTCCGGCCCCGGTTTTTCGCCCATAAAGGCGGTATTGGCCGCCACACGCAGATAGTAATCCTCTGCCGTGTTCAGCGGCCAGGTGTTGCCGTCATTGTCCGCAATAGCATTATCACCGAATCCCGGCAGGTTCAGAGCTTTCGCCACCGCAATACAGAAGGATTCCATGGCGACCGGCTGACCATCCGCCGTTTTTGCCACACGCGGCGCAACAACCGGCCAGCGGGCGGTGGTGGCTTTGGTCTGCACACCGGACCACGGCGCACTGAATCCCCAGCTTTCAAAGTTGTGGGTATCCGGCACAATGTAATCCGCCAGCGCGGTGGTTTCATTCATAAAGGCATCGATACCGATAATCAGCGGCAGATGCGCCGGGTCTTTCAGCTTATCTTCCATCACCTGACGGATCCCTGCAATGCCGTACAGCGGGTTGGTCATATTGGTGATCCAAGCTTTCAGCTTGTGCGGATACCCTTCCAGTGCAGAGCCGAGCTGTTCGGTCAGCTGACCGGCTGCCAGCGGATACCACGGTGCTTTGGCCGGATACGGGTTCTGACCGGCAGAGACTTTGTTTTTGTATTCATCAGATTTTTCATAGACCGACTTACTGCGCGCCAGGTTCATGCCTTTCGGCTTCACTTTGCCCGGGAAGCTGTCCATTTTGTAGCACGGCCCGTCATTGGCGCCGTTGAACTTACCGCCGCCGACAGACACACCGCCTTTCAGGTTCATGTTACCGATCAGTGCATTGAGCATGATCACCGCCCAGGCGTTATAGAATCCGTTACCGGACATCATCCCGCCGTGTGAAATGACTGCCGCCTGACGGCCGTACGAGGTCAGTGTTTTCGCCAGTGCGGCAATTGTTTCTTCCGGCACGCCGCAGCGGGCGCTGTATTCTGCCGGGGTAAAACGCTGTGCGGATTCTTTCAGCAGCAGGAAGCTGCTCTTAAGATTTACGGTGGTGCCGTCTGCCAGCGTGACCGTCTGACTGGCTTCCAATACCGCGCGGTCGCAATTGTCCGCCGGAACCAGCTCACCCTGCTCTGTCTGCACCATATACACCGGTTCTTCGGATGTTTGCCCGTTCAGGGCTTCGGCAGTCAGATGCTGACCGGCCAGCGGATGCGCATCATCGGTAATGACAAGGTGAGTCGCGTTTGTCCAGCTGCTCTCACCAACACGCTTCATGGAGGCTTCCCCCGGAACGGCGAGATACGCCGCGTTATAGCGGTTATTCTCAATCATCCAGCGGATCATACCCATCACCAGCGCGGAATCCGTGCCCGGTGTGATTGGGATCCAGTGTCCGTGATCATTGGCAAGTGTGGTGGTCAGCGGCAGTGCCGGTGAAACCACCGCATAGTTAAAGCTGTCGCGGATCCGCGCATTCGCCAGCTGACGCCCCTGCCGTTTGAACGGGTTACCGGACTGTGCCGGAGAAGTGCCGAGGAACAGTGCAAATTTCACATAATCCCAGTCCGGTTTGACGTGGGCGTTTTTATCCAGGTCGTTCATCAGTGCGCCGGAACCGGCGCGGTAAGCCAGTCCGCAGTACGATCCGTGCGCACCGAAGTTTTTGCTGCCAAAGGCATTCTGGGCAAAACGGCGGATAAAGGTATCGCGCCCGTCATCCCCGGCATTGGTCACCAGTAACTGGTTTGCCACCGGGCCGAGAGCAGGTTGTGCCGGATCAATCAGCGTATCGAGGTCACGGATGGCACGCAGCCCGTCAATATGGCCTTCACCGAACAGATCACCGCCTTCCGTCACTTCTTTAATCAGCTGTTCAAAGCTGATACGATGCCATTTGCCTTCACCGCGTTTACCGGCGCGCTTCATCGGCTCCAGGATACGCAGCGGGCTGTGCAGCCCTTCCATCAGAGTTGCACCACGGGCACAGGCGGTGGAACGCCCTTCCAGGCCGCTTTCGCCGCCCATATTTTTCAGGGCATCCGCCAGCGGCGTGTTATAGGCGATATGGTGGTCGTGAGAAAGCGGATGATACGGGTTACCGGCAATGCGGATCACCTGATTGGTTTCGCGGTCAACGCGGGCACGGATCCCGCACTGCGTCCAGCAACCGAAGCACTGGGTCATTGAGACCGCCTGTGCGTTTTCCGCCTGCCAGCCTTTCAGGGCATTCCCTTCCGGGATCAGCGAGTTGCCGTTAATGCGGTGCAGCGTCACTTTACCGGAAGTACCGTTCATCAGTCCGTCGACGGCGCGTTTCGCCACATCGCGGTAACTGTAACCGAACGCTGCCAGTCCGCCGATCGCCAAACCTGCTTTTAACCACTGACGTCTTGTTGACTTAGCCATGTTGTACACCCCCGTCCTGCGCGACTTTCTGTTGATTCTGTACTTTGTTATTAACCCAGCGGATACCTTCACGGAATATAATCACCAGAGCTATCCATAAACCGATCGTGCCGATAATGGCCTGAATACCATCCGTGCCCATCGGCAGGCTGTACGGATTGTGCATAACATTGTATTTCGGCAGCGTCTGTACCTGCATCAGCAACAACCAGCGCAGCGACCAGGTCAGGAACAGCGTCAGCAGGGTATGAACGGTGACATACGCCACTGAACCACGATGCGTCAGCAGACGAACCGCCAGCACCATCAGGACAATCCACAGAACGATTTCCCCCATCGCCAGTGTCCACCCGGTTGTGCCGAAACTTAGCTGAGCGCGGATAGCGGCACCGGAAATGGTGTCACCGGCGATCCAGAAGCCCATACATACCGCCAGCAGCAGTAATGAAACCACCTGTAAACGCGCCAATTGCGCCTGGTACTGCGGCTCCCGGCGGGCTCCCAGCATCATCAGCGCAGGCAGTGCCTGTAATGCACTGAAAAAGAGCAGCACCGGGATCCAGTAACTGAACCAGATCGGATGCGCGCGCACCACAGACACCTCACGGCCGGTATACAGCAGCAGGCCGATAGCAAATGCGGCACTGCCGAGTGCCACCCAGCGGGTCAGTTTAAACTGCTTATTCCAGATTTTATCCGCCACCAGCGCCAGGAAATAGAGACCGATACAGCCGGTAAATGCCGGCAGGAACAGAGCGCCCCACGGCATCCACGACCACGGTGTCGGATAAGCATAGAAATGCCAGACACGGGCGGTCTGATGCAGATCCGCTGTCAGCGCCATCGGTGCGGCGATCCCGAGGGTGATGCTGATAAAGACCGCCAGCATCTCGAGGCGGGCATCCCGTTTGTCACCGCGCCAGCGCTGCCAGCAGGCATACAGGGCGGCACAGGCGGCGATCCCGATCATAAAGAAGTATTGCACCGCCCACGGCAGCCAGGTGATTTCCTGCGGCCGGGCCAGCACTTCCTGAATTAACATCGTTTGTTCAGTCATCAGTGGATCTCCTGCCATAATGCGGGTTGTCCGCGGTTTTCCAGCGGATGGACAAAAGCCTCATCCAGTCCCAGATAGAACACCTGCGGCAGTGTGCCGTTTTCCGGTTTCAGCACTTTAATCGCGGCTTCATGCTCTCTGAGCATTTTGCTGATGGTGCTGGACGGATCTTTCAGGTCACCGATAATACGTGCGCCGCCGACACAGGATTCCACACAGGCCGGTAACAGCCCCGCTTCCAGACGGTGGGCGCAGAAGGTGCATTTATCTGCGGTTTGTGTGCTGTGGTTAATAAAGCGGGCATCGTACGGACAGGCCTGCACACAATAGGCGCAGCCGACACAGCGGGTGTTATCCACCACCACAATGCCGTCTTCGCGCTGGAAAGTGGCCTGCACCGGACATACCGGCACACACGGCGGGTTATCACAATGGTTGCACAGACGCGGCAGCAGCACGTTGGTGGTCGCCTCTTCATTGCGGATCTGAATCTGATACTGGCTGACACTGGTGCGGAATTGCCCCTGCGGGCTCTGGTTTTCAACTGAACAGCTGACGGTACAGGACTGACAGCCGACACAGCGGCGTAAATCAATCAGCATACCGTAGCGCTTTGACGGGTCACCTTCGCGGCGGGTCGGCGAAAAATGCAGACCTGCCTCCGCCATCGGAACCAGGGCCGTACCTGCTGTCAGGACGCCCAGGTTTTGCAGAAATTTTCGTTTGCCAAGATCCATACTGCTCTCCGGTGTATTTGGAACTTCATTGCTCGTCGTATTCAAACTCAACCAAAAAGGAATAAACATGTTGTTGAGTAAAGGGATATGTCATTATGGGGATTGTAAAAATTGCCGGAGACTTCCCCTATTGTGGTTAACCACATAACGGGGAATACGTTGATCTAAAACAACAGATTTTTCTCAGAAAACGGACACAGGACGCACTGCCCCGGGGACACATGCAGATAGCCGCACGCACAGGTTTGCTGACCGCACTGTTATTTTTCACCTCTATTTCATTTGCCGCACAGTGGACTATCGGAGTGCTGGCACTGCGGGGGGATGCGCCGACACGTCATTATTGGGAGCCGCTGACAGAGCAGCTCAACCGCGCCCTGCCCGGCGAACAGTTCACCCTGCTGCCGCTGACGCTGGATCAGATGCGGGAAACGCTGCACAATAACGAAATTCAGTTTGTCCTCACTAATCCGGCACAGTTTATCCAGCTGGACAGCAACTTTCCCCTGCGCTGGCTGGTCTCCCTGCGTTCGGCTTATGAGCCGGATAACGCCACCCGTAATGTGATCGGCAGTGTGCTGCTGGTGCGTAAAGAGAGCCCTTATCAGACGCCGGCGGATCTGACCGGTAAAAAAGTCGGGGCTGTCGCGCCGGATGCCTTCGGCGGCTATTTATTAGGCTATAAAGCATTGCGTGATGCGGGTATCGATCCGCCGCGTGATTACCACCTTCAGTTCTCGGGATTTCCGGCTGATGCCCTGCTTTATCTGCTGCGCGATAAGGCGATTTCCGGTGCGATTGTCCCGGCATGTCTGATCGAATCCATGGATAAAGAAGGACTCATTCACCAGGATGATTTCCGACCGCTGATCCGGCACGACAGTACCATTCCCTGCTGGACCAGCAGCGAATTATACCCGAACTGGTCATTTGCCGCGGGCAGTGATGTGCCGGACGAACTGGCGGATGAAGTCACCCGGGTGCTGCTGAACAGCCACGGCGAAAAAACCATGCGCTGGGGTGCGCCGTCATCCACCCGCCAGGTGGAAAATTTGCTGAGGGAGGTTAATCAGCACCCGCAGCAGCGCCAGTTCTGGCAGGAGATTATCAGCTGGAGCCGGAAAAACAGCTGGCTGTTAGGCTCGGTTGTTATCGTTTTTCTGCTGCTCGGTATCAACCATGTGTGGATTGCTTTCCGGGTGCGCCGCCGCACCCGCCAGCTGGAAGCCGCCCATTCACAGTTACAGCGCCAGCAGCAGGATCTGGAAAAAGCCCAGCAGCTGAGTGTACTCGGGGAGATGGCCTCCGGTTTTGCGCATGAGCTGAATCAGCCGCTGTCTGCTATCCGTCATTATGCTCAGGGCTCGCAAATCCGGCTGGAGCGGGAAGATCCCGCCCATCCGCTGCTGCCGGCCATGACACAGATTGACAGCCAGGCCGAACGCGGTGCCAGCATTATCCGTAATCTGCGGCTGTGGGCGGGGAACAGCCCGTCCTCCCCGGAAGGCGCACCTGTACCGCAGAATGTATCGGCGGTACCGGATCTGGTCTGGAAACTGCTGCGGGTTACGGAACGATATCCTTCTGCGGTTTTATATAACACCGTTGCTCATGATGCCGTATTACACTTGCCCCCGGCACTGGCGGATCAGGTGCTTTCCAATCTGTTCAGTAACAGTTTGCAGGCCGGGGCGGATTGCATCCGGGTGACACACCATTATACACCGGGCGGGCAGATTCTGGTGGTGCAGGATAACGGCGGCGGGATGGATGAAGCACAGCTGGCGCAACCTTTTGCCCCGTTCCGTTCCACCCGGGCCGAAGGACTCGGGCTCGGGCTGGTGATCTGCCAGCGCCTGATGCGCAGCCAGGGCGGTGATATTCACATGGAAAATTGCACCGGTCCGGACGAACAGCCCGGCTTATGTGTTACTCTTATCTTCAGTGAACCGACAAAGGAACCCCCATGCCCGTGATCCACCTGGTTGATGATGATGTTGCTGTAACACAGGCGTGTCAGTTTTTGCTGGAGAGCCTCGGTTATGAAGTGCGTGTCTGGAATGACAGCCGGACATTTATTGAACAGGCACCGCTGCATACCTGCGGTATTGTATTACTGGATATGCGCATGCCGCCCCCTGACGGCTGCCGGGTACATCAGCGGCTTCTGGAGCAGCACAGTACCCTGGCGGTCATATTCCTGACCGGCCACGGCGACCTGCCGATGGCGGTTGAACAAATGAAACTCGGCGCGGTGGATTTTCTGCAGAAACCGGTGGCCACACAGCCGTTACAGGCAGCACTGACCCGCGCCGCCGCTGTGACCGGTAAAGCGGTGGCTTGTGCCCAAATTCGTGACCGTTTTCAGACCCTGACACCAAAAGAGCGCCAGATCGCCGGTTTTGTGGCACAAGGACTGATGAACCGGGAAATCGCGGATATCGCCCATGTCGCGGTAAGAACGGTCGAAGTACACCGCGCCAAAGTGATGGAAAAAATGGCGGCGGGCAGCCTCGCGGAGCTGGTCACACAGCTCAACAGCATTACGGACGCTGAAAACAGCAGCGCAGAACACTAACACCTGCGACTGATACCACGTATAATTTAATGTTATATCATTTACATGAACCCGCATCTGCTGATGCTTTAAACAATAACGATGTCTGACTATGATTACAGCTCCTGAATTTCAACGCTCGTTTCTGCATCCCCGCTACTGGCTGACCTGGTTTGGCCTGGGTGTACTGTATGTACTGGTGTTGCTGCCGTATCCGGTGATTTACTGGCTGGGCACCCGTCTGGGTCGTCTGTCCATGCGTTTTCTCAAACGCCGCGCGGAGATTGCTGACCGCAATCTGCAATTGTGCTTTCCGGATATGCCGGAAGAAAAGCGCAAGGCGATGGTGGTGGCGAATTTTGAATCCGTCGGCATGGGGCTGTTTGAAACCGGAATGGCCTGGTTCTGGCCGGACTGGCGGGTAAAACGCTGGTTTAAGGTGGAAGGCCGCGAACATATTCAGAAAGTACAGGCATCCGGACAAGGTATTATCGTGATAGGCATCCATTTCCTGACCCTGGAACTGGGCGCACGGATTTTCGGTATGCTCAATCCCGGCATCGGGGTTTACCGTCCGAACGATAACCCGGTGATGGACTGGATGCAGACCACCGGTCGTTTGCGATCCAACAAATCCATGCTCGACCGCAAGGATGTCAAAGGGATGATCCGCGCCCTGCGTGACGGACAGATTTTGTGGTATGCACCGGATCACGATTACGGCCCGCGCAAAAGTGTGTTCGCCCCGCTGTTTGCCGTGGAGAAAGCCGCCACCACCACCGGTACGTCTATTCTGGTCAAAGCCGGCCGTGCAGTTCTGATCCCGTTCACACCGCGCCGTCTGCCGGACGGAAAAGGCTATGAACTGCTGATCCAGCCCCCTGCGGACGGTTTTCCGGAAGATGATGATGTGGCTGCCGCAACCTTTATGAACCATGTTGTGGAAAAAGAAATTTTACGCGCCCCGGAACAATATATGTGGCTGCACCGGCGCTTCAAAACACGGCCGGAAGGCGAACCGTCCCTCTATCATGACCGGGATAAAGTCCATTAAAAAAGGAATTAAATTACTACCCTGATGCAGAACAAAGCTCCCAACCGTAACTGGAAACGAAATCTTTATGTTGTGTGGTTCGGCTGTTTTCTGACCGGTGCCGCCTTCAGCCTGATCATGCCCTTTTTGCCGCTCTATGTGGAAGAGCTCGGGGTGACAGACCATGAGGAACTCAATCTGTGGACGGGGGCGGCATTCAGTATTACCTTCCTGTTTTCTGCCATTGCCGCGCCTTTCTGGGGCAAACTCTCTGACCGCAAAGGCCGTAAGCTGATGCTGCTGCGCTCCGCGCTCGGTATGGCGATTGTCATGCTGCTGATGGGCTTTGCGCAGAATGTCTGGCAATTGCTGTTTCTGCGCGCCCTGCTCGGGCTGCTGGGCGGTTTCGTGCCGAATGCCAATGCCCTGATTGCCACTCAGGTACCGGTCAAGCGCACCGGCTGGGCGCTGGGCACGCTTTCCACCGGTGCCGTCAGCGGCGCACTTATCGGCCCGCTTATCGGCGGTTTTCTGGCGGATCAGACCGGATTGCGCCCCGTCTTCTATATTACCGCCACCGTACTGTTTATCTGCTTTTTCGTGACGCTGTTTTTTGTCCGTGAAAACTTCACACCGGTATCACGCAAAGATGCCCTCAACACAAAACAGGTCTTTGCAGCGATAAAAAATCCGCGCCTGGTGATTTGTCTGTTCTTTACCACAATGTGTATTCAGATTGCGGCGGGCTCAGTCAGCCCGGTTATCACCCTGTATATCCGCGAACTCGGCGGACATACTGAAAACCTGGCGTTTATCAGCGGGTTAATTGCTTCTGTACCGGGACTGGCGGCACTGATCAGCGCGCCGCGACTCGGAAAACTGAGTGACCGGATAGGGCCGGATAAAGTGCTGATTACCATGCTGGCGGTCTCTGTGTTTGTCATCCTGCCGATGGCCTGGGTCACCCATTACTGGCAGCTCGGTGCCCTGCGTTTTCTGCTCGGTGCCGTCAATGCCGCTCTGCTGCCTGCCGTACAAACCCTGATTATTTATCATATCTCCCATGAAATTGCCGGGCGGATTTTCAGCTATAACCAGGCACTGCGTGATACCGGTAATGTTGCGGGACCGTTAATGGGTGCCTGGGTGGCTGCGCATTTCGGCTTCGCTTCTGTCTTTTATTTCACCGCTGCGGTTGTACTGTTTAATCTGTTTTATTCGTGGTGGTGCATAAAATCGCAGAGCGTTCAGAAAATTAAATCCGCCGATATCGGGTAGATATCGCCGGTTTTCATCCGGTTACTTTTCACTGTCAGCCATTTGTTACTGAAATTTCATCTTTACGTTATCAATAAACTTTAACTGGTTGATTTAAAATAATTTTGTACACATATGTAAGCTTCATAATCCACATCTTCTGTCAATAGACACCCTCACATTTTGTATAAATAAGTCTTGTGAAATGAGATTTTTGTCGACATTTCATCTAAAAAATGGTTTATAAAATAGAAAACGTGCTTTAAGTGAATACGATTCACGATAAGTGTGTTAATAATACTTTAATAAGACAGGATGTTTATTGATACGCAAAAGTATCATTTTGTTAACAGGAACTGTTTATCCTTACCATTTTCAGGCTTATTCTCCGGAATAAACCTTTGGGAAATTACAGATGCAATCAACAACAAACAAAAAACGTACTTTCTTCGGGCACCCTTACCCGCTGAGCTCACTGTTCTTTACCGAGATGTGGGAGCGTTTCTCCTTCTACGGTATCCGTCCGTTACTGATCCTGTTTATGGCAGCCACCGTCTATGAAGGCGGGATGGATATTCCGCGTGAACAGGCATCCGCTATCGTCGGTATTTTTGCCGGTGCGATTTACCTGACTTCCCTGCCGGGCGGCTGGCTGGCGGATAACTGGCTCGGACAGCGTCTCGCGGTCTGGTACGGCTCCATTCTCATTGCACTGGGTCACCTCTCGATTGCCCTGTCGGCAATCTGGTCACCAAAGCTGTTCTTTGTCGGTCTGCTGTTTATCGTTATCGGTACCGGGTTATTTAAAACCTGTGTGACGGTGATGGTCGGTACACTGTACAAAGAGGACGATACACGCCGTGACGGCGGATTTTCCCTGTTCTACATGGGGATTAACATGGGCTCCTTTATCGCGCCGCTGGCGACCGGCTGGTTAGTGCCTAACTTCGGCTGGCACTGGGGCTTCGGTATCGGTGGTCTGGGGATGTTAGTGGCCCTGCTGGTGTTCCGCTTCTACGCGGTACCGCTGATGCGTCAGTATGACGGTGAAGTCGGTATGGATTCCAGCTGGGATCGCCCGACGGTCGCGCGCAAAAATGTCGGCATGTGGGTAGGTCTGGCGGCAGCGGTTATCGCGGTTGTCACTGCCCTGATCGCCGGCGATGTTATCCCGTTCAACCCGATGCTGGTTGCCACCAACATGGTTTACCTCATCTCCGGGATGGTTATTCTCTACTTCATCTACCTGTTTGTGTTTGCCGGTCTGCAAAGCAGTGAACGCATCCGCTTGTTTGTCTGTTTTATTCTGTTAGTCACCGCCGCCCTGTTCTGGTCTGCGTTTGAACAGAAACCAACATCATTCAACCTGTTTGCGAAGGATTACACTGACCGTAACCTGTTCGGTTTTGAAATCCCGACCGTCTGGTTCCAGTCCATCAACGCCCTGTTTATCATTATACTGGCCCCGGTGTTCAGCTGGTTATGGCCTGCCCTGGCGCGCCGTAATATGAACCTGAGCAGTATCACCAAGTTTATGTTCGGTGTCCTGTTCGCAGCGGGTGGTTTTGCGGTGATGATGATGGCGTCCGAACGCGTGATTGAAACCAGTGCCGGTGTCTCCCCGATGTGGCTGACGTTCAGTATCCTGCTGCTGACCCTGGGTGAGCTGTGCTTAAGCCCGATTGGTCTGGCAACCATGACACTGCTGGCGCCGATGAAAATGCGCGGTCAGGTGATGGGTCTGTGGTTCTGTGCCAGTGCGCTGGGTAACCTCGCAGCCGGTATCATGGGCGGTAATGTCCGTCCGGATCAGCTGATGAACCTGCCGGGCTTCTTCTCACACGTTTCTGTTGCCCTGCTTATCTGTGCCGCGGTCCTGTGTGTGCTGATTGTGCCGGTGCGGAAAATGCTGCAAAGCGCAGACAACAAATCTGCCTGACAGCGATAGTATATAAAGACAGAAAGGGTGAGCTTCGGCTCACCCTTTTTTTATGCGCAGGCTGCCCGGCGTGTCACCGTAAAAACGGCGGAACGCACTGGTCAGGGAGGATTGGGTACTGTAGCCGCAACGCAGCGCAATGTCCGGCAGAGTCAGCGACGTATGGCAGATAAGATGGTGTGCCCGGCGCAGGCGGATTTCTGTCAGAAAAACCGCCGGGGTTTTACCGGTGGCCGCCAGCAGGCGGCGCTGAAGGGTGCTGGCCGATAATGCACAGCACGATGCCATCTCACTGACCGTCCACGGGTAATCAGGACGTGCGGTCAGCTGTTGTGTCAGTGTATGCAGCCAGCGTCTGTCCGGTTGTAACTGCGCCGCAAGCTGCTCAGCCAGCAGCATGTGTGTGCTTTCAGGGTGCTGATCAATCATCTGCGGATAACGGATAAGCCAGTCCGCATAAGCACGGGTGGCATCAGGCAGGACTGACCACAGGGAATCAGGGGATGTGAGGAAAAAGCTGTCAGCAGGCAGTTCCAGAACCACCTGGCGGTTATACCCGGTGCCGCAGAAACGGTGATGATATCCCGGCGGGATCGCCGCCATCCGCCCCTGCTCCACTGAACCGCTGTCACTGCCGACCGTCAGTTCCATTGCACCACTGCCGCCCAGCACCAGCTGCCACCTGTCATCATGACGGTGTTCCAGGGTCTCCTGCTGATAGCTGCGTAATGAGATAACAGGTCGTTTCATGGCATGCCCCTGTGAGTACGGAAAACGACAGGCGCAGGGTGTTACATCAGGCGGTGACCGGCCGGGACCGGCAGGGAAAACTCCGCGAGAACGATATCCCCGTCTGCGTTGGCGGCACCGGTGATAAGCACTTCTGATTTCACACCGGCCACCCGTTTCGGGGCAAAATTACACACACATAATACCTGACGCCCGATTAATTCTTCCGGTTTATATAACACGGTAACCTGTGCGCTGGATGTTTTCACGCCAAACTCACCAAAATCCACCGTAAAGATATAAGCGGGTTTACGGGCTTTCGGATTCAGCTCTGCGGTCAGTACCACACCGACCCGCAGTTCCACTTTTTCAAAATCCGCCCATTCAATTTCTGCTGATGTCATCGGTCTCTCTGTCTGCTGTACAACGGTTAATCAGGGTAATATTCCGTATCATTATACCGGTGATCAGCCACCGCTGCTGTTGCCGGACAGTCAGCGTTTATCGCCGGACAGGCAAATCAGCGGTAGGCCTCTGAGCCCGGCAGTGATTCGCGGGTCAGCCCGAGGGAGCGCATCATATCCTCAACCTCTTCATCCAGACGGCTGAGATGCAGTACACGATCCACAATTATGTCTTTTTTATCATTATTCAGCAAAACCACCGGTACCGCGCGGTAGCTGTTGATCATCTCAATCGCTTCTGACAGCGGAATATTATTCAGCATCAGTGAGCCCGATAACCAGTCGATATCGGTATATGTGCGCTGAAATACTTTCGCCCGGCCTTCCGGCAGAATTTCCAGACGCTGTCCCGGTCCCACCGTTTCGGTTTTGCCGTCAAAAAAGGTGGTCACCGTTTGATCCAGCGGACAGACCGAGACTTTATTATCCTCAATATCGACCACAAAGTTACCGTTACCGGATTCCACCCGCACACCATTAGCGGTGACCCGGAACGGACGCAACTCCTCACGGTTATCACTGACGGCAAAACGCGCCCGGCCGGACAGTAATTTTACCGCCCGGCTGCCGTTATCATAGGCCACTACGGCACGTGACTCCGTATCCAGCTTCAGCAGGCTGCCGTCACGCAAAGAATATTGTTTAATCTCCCCGCGGTGTGTGTAGTGTTCCTCAACGCCTTTTGCCTTCATCCGGATTGCGTTGTATACCCCGTAGCCTGCGAGGATAACAAGGAAGACACATAACGCGGTGAGTAAACGGCGGCGCCGTTGTCTGAAAAATAGGTGTTTCAACTGCATTCTCCTGCGGATAGTGAACGCCGTAATCGGTATTTCCGGCGTCACATATATCGTCCGGCAACCGGACGGCTCCGGTCACCGGTTGATAAGAAATCCCGATTAATCACTGCGGTTATTGTCGCAAATTACCGGTGTCAGGCTGTTGTGATTAGTTATCCGCAGAAACCACACACACAGTGATAAGTATCAGATAATTATCATTTACAATGAAAAATAAGTTCGCAGATATCCGGCGATATCCACAACAAAAATAAGGCCAAAAGTAAAATATCATCTTTTAATTCAGTTAATTAATCGATGACACAGTAATATTGGTGCAGCTGAGTATAATACACTTTCCCGGATGTAAAGCCGTGCTTTTACGTTTTGTTACACTATCTGTCATCCGGAAACACTCTTTTCAGGTGTGCTCTTTTGCCTCTGTTTTTTTCAGCCGGCCACGTAATGACGTGAATAATTCATTATAAATATTGAACAAGTTTATATAATTCAGTAAATCAATATGCGCGTATAAATAACCGGTAAAAATGTCATTTGCCAGCAGATCATACTTAATGGCATTATATCCGCCATAATATAACGTTTTCTCTGACTGCGGAGGGCTGTCACATGCTGGATATTATCCATTACCCACTGTTTTTACTGTCTGTTTTTATCTTTGCAGTAACGCCGGGGCCGGATATTGCCTATGTACTGGGACAAAGCCTGGCCAACGGCCGCAAAGCCGGTATTTTGTCCGCACTGGGGGTGATGCTCGGCAGCAGCGTGCATGCCATTGCAGGGGCGGTCGGGCTGGGAGCGATTATTGCCGCGTCACCGACACTGTTTACCGTGATTAAATATCTCGGCGCTCTCTATCTCGCGTTTCTCGGTGCCAAAATGATCCTCGGCACACTCAGAAAGCGCGGGCAGACAGCTGATGATAACGAAGAAGTGGTGATTCCGAAGGCAGCCGCAAAATCGATTCTGATCCGGGGGTTTATCACCACGCTGACCAATCCGAAAGTGCTGCTGTTTTTTATTGCCTTTTTCCCGCAGTTTATTGCGGCTGGCGGCAGTTATTACGCGGAATCGTTCCTGCTGCTCGGCGCAACCTATGCCCTGCTCGGGTTCTGCACTGATACCACACTGGCACTGATTGCCGGGACACTGGCTGCACGGATCTCCGGCAGCCCGAAAGCGCATTACTGGATTGACCGCCTTGTCGGTACCACCTTTATCGCCCTCGGCCTGCGCCTGGCATCAGTGGCCCGCTGAAAATTCAGCCTGCGATATTCACATCCAGGTGAGCCAGATAGCGGCGGATATCCGCATCAATATGCGGATCTTTCACCACATCGAAACAGGCAAATGTCGGCAGTGATGTCATCCCGGTAAACTGGTTGGTTTTGTGGAGCGGGAAATACACACTGTCGATGCCCCGCCCCTCAAAGAACTGCGTTTCATCCTCAAAGGCGTCCTGCGGTGCGTTCCAGGTTACGGATAACATGTATTTTTTACCGGTCAGCACACCGCCGGAGCCATATTTTTTACTGCTGTCACGGCGGCTGCGCCCGTCATTAATATGAAAACGATCGTCAGACTGCGTAAATACCTCATCAATGTATTTTTTCACAATCCACGGCCCTTCCATCCACCAGGCCGGCATCTGGTAAATAATGACATCCGCCCACAGGTAATTCAGTACTTCCTGTTCATCATCATAACCATCATCAATACGGGTGACGCGGACATTCATGCCTTTTTCTGTCAGATGACGGCGGGCGATGTCTGTCATGTGATCATTCAATTTACCGTCAGAGCCGCCGAATTCTTTTGAACCGTTAATAATAAAGATGTTTTTCATTGTGTTACTCACTCAGGAATGATGTCGTCAATCCCGTTATCCTAACCGGCCTGTCCCGTAAATACGTTAGCCTGTCCGCTCTGATGTTTGCCTGATCCTGTCATTTTGCCCGGAAATTACACACCGGTCAGAGAAGAACCCGCTTTTTATCCTGTCCGGGGGGTAAGCCGAATAACCGCCGGTATTCACGGTTAAACTGAGAGGCACTTTCATACCCGACCCGGAACGCCGCTTCCGAGGCATCCGCCGATTCCACCAGCAACAAACGGCGGGCTTCATTCAGCCGCAGCCATTTCTGATATTGCAGCGGGCTCATACGGGTAACACGGCGGAAATGGCGGTGAAATGAGGATTCGCTCATCTGAGCATGGCGGCAGAGGGTCTCCACCGATATCGGCTGATCAAAATGCGCTTTCAGGTAGTTCAGTACGCCGCTTATCTGGCGGCACTGTTTATTATGTGCGGCCATCAGCTGAAGCCGGGCCCCCTGGCCGCTTTTCAGCAGGTAATAAAGCATTTCTTTATGGATAAGCGGTGCCATGACCGGGATATCATCCGGTTTGTCCAGCAGCGCCACCAGGCGGCAGACCGCACTGAGCAGCGCTTCTGTGACCGGGCATACCGCCTGCGGCATGGCAGGTTCTGATGCCAGCAGCTGAAAGCCGCTTTCCTGCATCAGTGCCGGCAGGTCGCCGAGGTTAAGACTGACCAGCAGTGCCAGAAACGGTGCCTGTTCTGATGCCTCACAGACCTGCGCAATCGCGGGAATATCCACGGATGTCAGCAGGATATCCCCGGGACGGTAACAGTATGTATTATCCCCGAGTGTGATCCGTTTTGCGCCCTGAACCGCAAGCGCGATACCGGGCTCATAAGTCCAGGTTTGTGCCTGTGACGGGGCTGTCCACCGGCACAATGCGAGACCGGGAACGGCGGTATCCCACCCGCCGCTGCGCTCTGCGGTGTGGGTCTGTAACAACTGTTTCAGGCAGTGCAGGCGATTTTCCGTTTCCATTATATTCTCAGCAACCGATTGACTGGTCTGCAGCATAACGGAAAATACCGGCACCGTCTGTGTTTTACACAACGGTGCCGGTTATCAGATTCAGCGGAAGAAATTATCCCCCTGCGACATCAGAGTGGATTCGGTTGCTTCCAGCAATTCCAGCATATTCGCCATATGCGCTTTAATTTCACAACTCGCCGCATCCAGCAGCGTACACATGTTGGTGACCTTTTCGACATAATGCAGGCTTTCATGAAAACTCATTGCCAGATCCGTCAGCTCTCCCCGGATCATGGATAAATCATGGCTGCCGAGATGATTGTGGCTGTGGGCATTCACCATATCGATCCGCTGCTGTGTGCTTTGTCCCCGGCTCTGTAATACCACCACCGACTGTTTCAGCTTATACAGATTGCGCTGCAAATCACCGCCGAGCTTACTGAGGGTTTTACAGCTCCATTTGGCCGATTTGCGCTGCGCCTCAGTCTCACCGATTTCTGCAGCGACGTCTTTCTTATCATGAATATAATGCCTGATCTTGCGCATACGGCGTACTGCTTTCCCCTGCTCCATCACAGACAGTGCACAGGATGCGACCATTTTGCTGATCCCGCCGTCCGGAATAAAAGCCAGCGGTGCGGTCAGTCCGGAGGCCAGGTTCCGTTTCAGCTGCGTACGCCCGATATCCGCTGCTTTGCGCATAAAACGGTAAGAGAGATTACCGCGGCCTTTTTCATAATAATCCGCCGTTTCCGCCAGCAGATTTTTGCCGCCGATGACCTCTCTGTCGAGGTGTGTGCGCTGTGTGCTGTCCGTACCGACCATCACCGCAGTATGTGTCCGGATGCTCAGCGCCTGAGAAATATAGGTCGAATACATTTTCTTTACCGACTGCGCAATTTTGGTGCGTTCTGCGGCCATGATCTTTTCATCCAGAATGGTCAGTCCGCCGTTCAGCGCCCCGCTTCCGGCGATAGTATTCACGTATCCGAGACCGGTTTTGACATCTGCTGCTGATATTGCCATAAAATTCCCTTTTTATTGTTGAAATCAAATTATCCGCCGATCAGCACTGACGGCAGGCCGGTGATAACCGTGCCGCCGTGTGCCGTGCTGTCGCCCAGCCGGGCGGCGGGCTTGTTGTTGATAAGCACCGTCATACTGCCGGTGATGATGCTGTCCGGTACACCAATACACAGACACAGCTGTCCCAGCGTGGCTGCCGGTAAGCCGCCAATCAGCACTGTCGCCGGGGCAGGCAGTACCGGGCCGCCGACATGCGGCACCGGTACAGGTGGTGTCTGGGCCGGGCACAGATGCATATCACCGCTTCTGGCTGCCGGTTTCATTGTTTATCCCCCCGGGCCACCGCCAGCCCGTGTGCCAGAAATGTCCGGTAATGTTCCGCAATGTGCGCACCGTCCGGCATTACTGCCATCAGGTTTATTGCGCCGCTCAGTGCCTGCGCATATAAAAACGGCGGTGCCGGTAACGGGGGCTGTCCGGCATCCAGCATACTGCCGGTGCTCCAGAACACCGCCTGTGCCAGCCAGCCCGCTGCCGAGGATAATCCCTGCTGCTTTGCCGCATCACCACAGGCACGGCGCTCTGATTCACCGGATCGGGTTATCCAGTCCCTGACGCTTTCCAGCACACGCTGCTCCTGATCACGCCATTCTGTCAGTTGTTGTGCACAGTGATATCCCCACCAGAGCGCCTCTTTCAGCGGCAGACCGTGCGCCAGGAAAATCACGGCATCCCCGTAATGCGCCTGCTGCTGCGCGGCGATCAGAAAATCCGCCGGTGCCGGATATTGTGCCGCCAGCGCCGCAGCTTCCCCGGAAGGGGTATAATTTTTCATCACCAGCATTGCGCTGCTGTAAGGCATTTTGTTCAGCATCGCCGTTCCTCAGTTAATTTTTGTCAGCGCACCGCTGATTTGCACCATCGCACCGGCTTTGACTTCCGTCATTGCCGAGCCGCTGATTTCCACCAGCGCACCGCTCAGTTGTGCTTTTGCCTGCGCGGACATCGCCAGCACCGCACTTTCCAGGCCGATTTTGCCGTTTCCTTTCAGGGTGATTTGCGGTGCCTGTAACGTGATGCCGGACGCAGACAGCTCAATTTTGCTGCCGCCCGCCGTCAGTGTCAGTGTCTGTGATGCGGATAAGGTGATCGTTTTCGCATCTGCGGAGAGTGCGCTGTCCGCCTGTAATATCAGGTTCTTTCCGCTGTTCTGGGCGATCCCTTCCGCTGCTGTCAGCTGCCACTGTTTATCACTCCGATGCTGCGTGTTTTCTTTGCTGCTGATGGTCAGATTTTTTTCTGTTTCACAGCGGATGTTGCCTTTAATCAGGGTTGTCCAGTCATTGTTGGCACTGAGGGTTAAATCCTTCTGTGCCGCCAGCGCCAGACACTCCTCATCCCGTTTGTCCTCGAAGCGCAGCTGATTGCCGTTCCCCTTTGCACCCGCCGGGGATGAGCGGCTGTATATACCGCCGGTCAGCGGGTCGGTGAAAGGCCGGGCGTGATTCTGATGCCAGAGTGCGCCGGTCACCACCGGTTTATCCGGGTCACCGTTGAGAAACTGCACCACTACGGCATCCCCGGCACGCGGCAGAAACTGAATCCCCGCCCCGGCCCCCGCGCTGTGTGAAAGCACCGGCAGCCAGGCCTGAGATAACCCGTTGTCCTGATTATCCTCTTCCCAGTGGAAACGGACTTTCACCCGCCCCTGTGCGTCATAACAGGTTTCGTCTCCGTCACCGGCAACGATGGTCGCCGCCTGAATGCCGTCATAACGGGGAGCAGAAACCGGTGGCAGACGAAAGGGTGTGCGGGTCTGATGACAACGGAAGGTGTTGCTGTATCCGGGGCTGCCGCTGCTTTCACCGCAGTCAATGGCATGTGTAATCTCACTGATATAATATTCGCCGTTATATTCTGCTGCCGGATGATCATTCAGCCGGAAACGCATACCGGCACACAGCGCCATCACCGCCGACCCCGCCTCATAGTATTGCGCGGCAGCCGCTTCAGCCTCACAGGCAAACCGCGCGGTGGCAGGCTGTCCGTCATAATAGTGCGTCTGTTGTGTGGTACCGCTGCCGGAGAGCGCTTGCTGCTCAGTACGGCTGTGATGCTGTTCCTGTGACCAGTTTTCTGCGGAAAATACCCCGCTGCTGACCCGGCGGCAGGCACGGAACGGTGTGATAAGGCGGGCGGAGATCGCTCCGGCGGACGGGGTATGCTGTAACCCGTCGGTGATTGTCCATTGGGTGACATTGTCCGGATTGCGCAGGCAGAACCAGCCCTGTCCTGCCATTATCCGGCGGATCATGGCGCTGTCGCTTTCATCCATCTGACACACACAGGGACGGTTTTCACCGTCGCCGCTGAGGGAAAAACGGATAAACGCCGCCAGCTGATGCAGACTGAGCAGTGTGCTGATCTGCCCCCTGCTGTTCTGATTCTGAAATAAGCGCCGCTGCCGCCCGTGACGGAGAAACGTCAGCGGATCCACCGCTGTGATGCGGTAAAAATAGAGCTGTTTATCCGGATGAAAACCGTCACATTCAATCTGTTGTGCCAGCCCGGCAAAGGTCCGCTCATGACAGGTCACCACCACCATTTTGCCCGGCAGCGCCTGATCCGGCGGTGACGGGCTGATAAAGTGTACTTCCAGCCATGTGCCGTCTGATAACGACTCCTTTGCATTCAGACGGGTCGCCACATACGGTGCGCTGTTATCCAGTGTCACGGTAAGCGGACGGGGCTGATCGGCATAGTTTTCCATAACATCATACTCATTATTCAGCCTGACAGAGCACACAGTGTGCCACAGCGCCACCGTTCTCTGCCTTCACCGGTCAGCGGGATTTTGTGGATTTTCAGCGGGATTTCCCCGGCTGAACAGTGACGGCGGCAGACGGTACTCCGCAAACAGCGCCGCCGGTGACGATACCGGTCTGCCGTTGATCCGGCTGCGGAAGCGGAACATATAACCGTTTTCCGTTATAACACTTTCCGGTGAGGCAGCGCGTCCCTGAGACTGCGCCGTCAGCAGCCAGCGCAGCAATCCCCACTCCCCCGGATAAGAGGCGGAGTAAACCGGTTTGCCGTGACGGAAATAGTCTGCCGTCAGCGGCTCTGCATCTGTGGCAGGCGGCCAGTAAAAATCCTGCCAGACCGCCGGGCCGTGCTGATAAATCAGCGTATCATTGCCCTGTGCCAGCCGGATCCCCGACAGTTGCGGCGTCAGTGCCACCGGACGCAGTGAAATCCGCATATTCAGTGCCGTACGGTCATCCGCATAAAACAGCTGTCTCAGTTGTTCTGTCTGTGTTTCCGGCTGACTCAGTGCCGCATACAACGGGTCGCTGTGATGATCCGGCGGCAGTGACTGCATAAAGGCATCCATAACACCGCCGGGGGCCAGAAAAGCATGGAGATCATCCGGTTTCACGCCCTGTGCATTGTGGCTGAACGGATAATAAGGGGCGAGACGATCCCGCCAGAACGGATACACCGTTGCCTGCCATTGTCTGTCGAGATAACGCGCCGCCAGACCGGCCTGCAATTGTGCTGCGGTCTGCCGCCATTGCCGCAGCAGGCTCTCCGGAAGCGGCGGACTATTTTCCGGCCCGGTCTCCGGCGGTTCTCCGCCGTGCATGAACTGCTGATAACTCCATTCCTGCGGGTCAGCGGATGCCATTCCCTGCTGCCAGTGCTGCCGGAGTGATACCACTGACTGCTGCCATGCGATCAGTGCCGGTGATGGTGTCCCTTCCGCTGTCAGTAAGGCGTGCCAGGCGGAAAAAGCACGGTTAATATGTATTCCTGCCGGTTCATCCGCTTTTTTATATTTGCTGAAGGCGGATTGCAGCCGTCCGGCTTTTTTCAGTTTGCTGCTGATTTTACTCAGCCCGAGCAGAGAGGCGGTCTGCTGCCCGGATTTCAGATCCGGTCCCTTTTCCGCTTTCGCCGCCGCAAAGGTGGTATTGCTGTTGATCCCCCGCACCAGCGCCATCATCGGATCACTGAACGGCTGCTCTGTCAGCTGCAGTACAGCGATCAGCGCTTCCGGTGAACCGGCGCGGTGCGGTGTCAGCGATGACAAAAACTGCTGCCAGTAGCGGATGTATTCCTCGTCATACTGCCGGTTAATTTGCACAATGATACTTTCCGGTGACGCTTGTGCATTGTCCGGCCAATGCTGCATAAGGGCAGCAAACTGCGTCTGAAAATCCGCATCCTCCCACTGCGCCTGCCAGGCAGTATAGCCTGCTTTGGTCATGGTGTACGGAACCGACAAAAAGCGGTTGCCCGGCTGAAACAGCGGGGTAATATCCGCCGGAAACAACGTTGCCAGCGGCACTGTGGCATGCTTACGGAGAAACTGTTCCCGCAGCACCGGATAGAGATGCAGTGCAGGATCTGACGCCGCCACTTTTTGCCGCGCCTGTGCCACCAGCCCGGCATGGTATAAACGGCGCTCCTCCGCTGTCAGCGGCTGAACAGGGTAATCTGCCAGCAGGGAAAGCACATCATCACCGCTGTCCGTATCGCTGATCTCTGCCCCCCGGTGGTTATCGGCAAACAGCTGCCGGTAATCATCAATCGCCTGTAACAGCTGCGGGGATGATTCTGCCAGCGCCCGCTGCAGGCGTTGTTCCCGCTGTTTTGCCAGCAGCGGGAAGAGTGCCTTGCGGATCTGCTGTTGATAATCCCGGTACAGCGGCAGCAAAGAGGATGAAAACCAGCGGCTGTGGTATTCACGGCGGATTTCCGCAATTACCGGCTGTAAAAGATGCAGGCGGTGAACCCGCTCTCCGGCCGGTGCTGACGCAACCCGCGACAGATAATCCCTCTGCCCGTTCAGTGAATCTCTCTGTTCCTGAAAACTGCACCATTGTAAAACCCCGGCAGCAGCGGTACCCGCCAGACATAACATCACGGCCAGGTAATAGCCGACCAGTCTGCGCCGTTCCCGTGCCTGACAAATAACGTCATCACGGCCATGAATGACCCGTTCAAACAACGGCGTGGCAATATACTGATGCGCACATTCCGCCGCACACAATAATGCCGATGACAGCACCAGATGTGTGCCTGCTGTGCGCTGGTGCTGTAACGCCGCCACATAGTGCGTCCGCTGGTGAAGATGAGCCGCCAGTTGTGCGGGAAATGACAGCACTGCCGCATTATGCTCCGGCTGTTCTGCTGTCAGCGCGGTGAATTGTTGCTGCTGTAATGACAGCATTAAATCAGCGGTAAACTGTGTAAACGGGGCATCCGGCAAGACCTTCCGCTCACGGCTGAAATCCGTGCTGTGACAAAACTGTGCCCGCTGCGGATCCGCAAACCAGCGGCGCAGTGCAGGCACACTGCCGAGCCCCGGAAGCATCAGATGCAGCGGCGGACGGCACCCGAGCAGAACAGAAAACCCGATACAGGCCGCATGATGCTGCTGACCGGCCTGTATTGCCTGTTCATCACTGAGTGCGGCAAAGGCAGGAGCCGGAGACAGTAAAATAAATCCGTTCAGCGGCTGAGACGGATTCAGGCGTACCAGTTGCCGGGCACTCTCCGGCCCGCCGTCACCGGTGAGCCACGCCGGTGTGCTGATACGGATCACCGTCTTACCCGCCTGATAGCAGAACGGCTCCTGCTCCTGCGCCACCGGGGTAAATCCGTGCTGACGCATACAGGCCTGTGCCTGCGGCAGATCCTCACACAACAGCCAGTAAGTACTGATCCGGCCCGGATCCCGCCGGGACACACCACCGCTGCGCCGCAGACGGCGGCAGGTCTGTTTCAGATAATGGCGCAGTTCACGGCACTGCTGCTGCCGCTGTAACTGCTGCACATCCGGCTCTGTCTGCCACGCGGTTTTGAGCAGCCCGTAAACCGCCAGACTCAGGCTCAGCAGAGAAACAAACACCGGTAACAGCACACTGCCGCCCTGAGTCAGCCAGTAATACCAGGCGGTTACGGTCAGTCCGGCAAGCAGCAGGATCACCAGTGCGTACAGCATTGCGGTTCTGATTTTCATCACCAATCTCCGTTGTTCAGAACAGGGCCGCCAGCGCGTCACACAGTTGCTGTAATAGCTGCTGATAACTGAGATCTGCCGCCACCCGGCATGCTGCATACAGCAACAGTGAACCGGAAAAAATCAGTGACAGCGGGATCCGTTTCGCCGGACGATTCCGGTCTGTACAGCGGCCCGGTGGTGCGGACAGCACTGCCGGTCTGCTGTTGATCAGAATATGACGCAGCCGGGTATAGCAGGCTGCCAGCGCCTCCGGACGGGTGCGGTACTCCCCGCGGAAGCCGAGTGATAACAGATAAAACTGTAATTCGAGGAAATCCCGCAGCGGGACGGGGTTATGCAGCGCGAGGTGCAGATAGCGGAAAAACGCCTCGCCGCCGCGCCGGTTCTGAAACACCGCACCGGTCAGGGTGTGTTCCTGCCAGACTGATTCCGCCCCCCACGATGTGCTCAGTACCGCCTCATCCAGCGCCGCACACCAGACAAACGCACTCTTTCCGGTCAGAGAAGGGTGGAGCTGACGGGCTGTACAAATCCGGTAAAACCGGCTCACGCCCTGTAACATCTGCTGACGGAACAAGGTAAGATCCGGCGGTGTTCCCCCCTGTGCCAGCATAATCAGCGCCTGAAGTAACGGCTGCCCGGCGCTGATCAGCACATTGTGTCCGGAATCTGTTTCCATGATTGATTACCTCCGTGTGATCAGAACAGCACTCAGCCGGGCATGCGGCAACTGGCCGTCAATATGTAACGCCAGAACCGGATCATCCTGTGCCCACAGCGGGCTGCGGGTATCCGGTTCAAAATAAATCGCCCCGGGATGTGGTGTGATCCCGTCCGGGGCGCTGTTCAGTGACAGCAGCGGAATGCCGGTCAGCCCGTTATTGACACAGGCGGCTATCTGATTATTTCCGGCCAGTTTCAGCAAACGGGCTGTACGGGCCGCATCCGGCGGCCTGCCGCTGTCGTCACGGTATTCCAGGATCAGACGGCTCTGTTCCGCAAAAGCGGATTCCGGCAAGGCCAGCCGCAGTAAACGCCGGGAAGTCAGCAGCCGGGTATCCCAGCTCAGCGGCTGTACATGCTGCCGCGTCTGCGGGGCAAGACGCTGTTTCAGTGACTGAAGACAGGGGGAGAACAACCCGGCGTGATCCTCATTACGCCATGGCTGCGGTTCCGGCGGCGGCGCACCGGTCAGCGCACACAGTACAGATTGCAGATGCAGACAGAAGCGGTAAAAATCCCGGCTGGTAATGCGATCCCCTGCCGTCAGGCTTTGCAGCTGTGTCAGCAGCGGCTGTAAATGAAGACAGGCCGTTTCACCGTCCGGCGTGCTGTACAGCCGCTGCAACCGTTGCGCCAGCAACAGCCGCACATCCTCCGCCCGGCGGGTCAGCCACGGATTGTCCTGCACAAACAGGAACGGCGCACAAAATTCCGGCTCCGGCAGCGGGTATCCGCCACCGTCACGGCAATGCAACCGGGCGACCGCCAGCCCGGTTTCATCGTCACGGCACTGTGACTGGCATTTCAACTGCAAATTCAGATACGCGGCACTGATCGTCACCGGTTCACGGGTCTGCCCCGCACGGTTTTCACTCACGCTGAGCGGTTTTGCGGTAAAGCGATCCGGCGCACTGCTCAGCGGCAGTGTCAGCAAAAAGGTCATATCGCCGGACAGTCCGTCCAGACTGAGACTCAGCGGGACATCGGTGACAAACGGTGTGCCGTCCGGCATCACGCCGTGCGCCTGTAACAACGTCAGCTTTCCGGCACCGGTCAGCGATTCATCCGTCACCAGCCGGGAAAATCCGGCCATGCCGCCGCTCAGCTGCTGTGTCACATCCCGCAGACAATCGCTGTGCAGGCGGCTCTCACAAATAAAATGCGCCGGCCGGAGAAATAACCCCTCCTGCCACCAGACACCGGCGGTTTCATGATTCATCGTCTGCCCCCGCGGTGAGTGACAACACCTGTCCGTCCAGGAACAGTGATACTTGCATCAGCGGCAGCGGTAACACCGCAATCACCTGCTTATTTTTCGCCTGCGCCGCCGCAGAGAAACCCGCCAGCACGCCGATGTGTGTTGTACCGGGCTGTAATTGCAGCAGCAGTGTTTCGCGGCTGCCGGGATAGACCGGCTCCGTCACCTTGCGGGCCAGAAGTTGTTCTTTTAGCAGCGCCTGATCCTGCTGCCACAGCGGCATAAAACGCTCACGCTGAAAGATTTCGTCACTGCTGAGCTGGTAGATCCGCAGCACAACCGGCGCGGGCTGGTTGTCGGCATTCGGGTTGCTGTTTTCTTCTGCCCGGATCAGCACCCGTAATATCCCGGTTTCCGGCGCTGTCCCGAACTGACAGGACACCGGGCCGAGAAAAAGAAAAATAAATATAAACAAAGAAATACGGTGTTTCATGATGACTGAATAATCCGGGTGTAAAATTCACTGCGGAAATAATCCGTCAGCTTGTTTTTCAGATTGTCATCCGCAATCTGCTGACTGAAAAACCGTTTATAGGTCTGCCAGTAGTCAATTTTCCCGGCAATTTTCTGGTCGCGGTGCAGGGCTTCCAGGTGCTGCGGAGAGATATCGCGGATGATTTTTTCCGCCGCCGCGCTCAGTGCCTGACTGATTTCCGGCAGCAGTGATTGCAGCAGCACCAGTTTGTCACCGGCCGGTACCGGCGGCAGCGGCGGTAAAATAACCGGAGACGGTGCGGTGATCACCGGCACAATCTCCGGTTGCGCAACAGGTTCCGGTGCGGGCACCGGACTGCCGTAAGGCCGGGCCACCGCTGAAAAACGGTAGCGGATATCATGCGGTGCCGGTTTTTTCACCGGTGCGGTGCCGAGGAACGGATCGTCATCAAAACAGCTGTTATCATCCGCCGGGGTGAACAAGCTGTGCAGTGCCGTTTCTTCATCAGCGGTACTCAGCGGCTGAGGCGCGCTGCTCAGCGGGGAAAAACAGGACACCAGCAGCCGGAACGCCCCGATGCCGAGCATATCGCCGTCCTGTAACAGATAGTCGGTACCGTGCCCGAGTGCCTCCTGCCGGTTGTTGATAAAAACCCCGTCACGACTGGTGTCCGTCAGGATATAACCGGCGGTCGTGCAGCGGAATGTGGCGTGCGTATCCTCAATACGGGAATGCGGGTCATCCAGCACTATATCGGCCTGAGCATCACGCCCGATGGTGCCGTCTCTGCCGTCAAAACAGTATTGCGGCAGTGTGCTGCTGTGCTCCGGTGCGCTGACTATCCGAATCGTCAATGACATAGCGGTGTTCCTGGTGTTAATCAATAGAAACAACAGGCTTATTATCCGTGACTGATAATAAAACCCGGGTAATGGCAGTCTGCTGTCTGCGTTTTTCAATACAGGCTTCGGCAATCTGCGGCAGAAGTTTACCCGTCACCCCCTGTTCAACCGCTCTTGCGCCGGTTTCTGCTGAATAAGGCAGTGATAACAGATAAGTGATTAATTCATCTGAATAACTGAACTCACACTGATAGGTTTCATGAATGCGTTTACCCACTCTGTCCAGCGCCAGCCGGGCAATTGCCGCCCTTTCCGTATCACTGAGCGGGTAATACGGAATAATGGTGGTGCGCCCGAGAAACGATGGCCGGAAATGACGTAACAGCGCCGGAAAAATCAGCGGCACCAGTTCTGTCACCCCGGGGCGTTCATCACCGCAGTGCGCCACAATCTCATCCTCCGCCGCATTGCTGGTCATAATGATGATCGTGTGACGAAAATCGACCTCCCGCCCTTCGCTGTCTGTAATGCGGCCTTTGTCGAAAATCTGATAAAACACGTCATGAATGGCCGGATGAGCTTTTTCCATCTCATCGAGCAGTAAAATAGTGTACGGGTTGCGGCGCACCGCTTCAGTCAGTACCCCGCCTTTGCCGTAACCGGTGTAACCCGCCGGGGCACCCAGCAGCATGGACACTTTATGCGGCTCTTTAAATTCGGTCATATTGAGCGTCACCATCCGGCGATCGTCACCGCAGAGGGCTTCACACAGCGCCAGCGTGGTTTCGGTTTTTCCGGTGCCGCCCGGGCCGCACATCAGGAAAACACCTTGTGGCCGCTGCGGGTTATTCAGTCCGCTGCGGGCAATACGGATAGCTTGTGCTACCGCCGCCACCGGGGCGGTCTGACCGATCACCCGCTCCGCGACTTTCGCTTCCAGGCTGCTGAGGCGGGAAATATCATCCGCCGCCAGATGCCCGGCCGGAATACCGGTCCACAACGCAATCACCGCCGCAATCTGGTTGTCATCCACAGCCTCTGCCGCACTGTCCGGGGTAACCGACTGCGAAACCGATAACCCGGCACAGGCGGTATCCAGCAGACTGATGGCTTTATCGGGCAGTTGCCGTTCCGGCAGATAGCGGACCGAGAGCCGTACCGCCGCCTCACAGGCCGCCTCCGTCACCGGCAGGCCGTGATGCTGCTCCAGTACCGGTTTCAGGGCACGGAGAATGGTCAGAGTGGCGGCCTCATCCGGCGGTGCGATTTTGACCTGCTGGAAACGCCGGGTCAGCGCCGGATCCGGTTCGATAAACTGTTTGTATTCAGACCAGGTGGTGGCCGCCAGGGCTCTGAATTCCCCTCTTGCCAGCGCCGGTTTGAGAATATTGGCGGCATCCCCCTGTCCTGCCGTGCCGCCTGCACCGATCAGGGTGTGCGCCTCATCAATAAAGATGATTTTTTCAGCGCTGCCGGCGCGGATCTCCGCCAGCAGGTTTTTCAGGCGCTGTTCAAATTCCCCTTTCATAGCCGCCCCCGCCTGCAATGCGGTCAGATCCAGTTCCCACACCTCACAGCCGCGCAGACGTTCCGGCACATTGCCGTCACAAATCGCCTGAGCCAGCCCTTCGGCAATCGCGGTTTTTCCCACCCCGGCCTCGCCGACCATAATCGGGCTGTTCTGGCGGCGGCGGCAGAAGATATCGAGGATCTGACGGATTTCACTGTCACGGCCAATCACCGGATCCAGTTTTCCCGCCCGCGCCAGGGCAGTCAGGTCGCGGGCATACGCGGAAAGCAGCGTCTCACCACCGGTACTGCCCGCTGCCGGTGCGGATGCCTGCGGCAGTGCAGTTATCTGCTGTGCCAGCCATTGCGGATCCAGCGATTGCGCCCATGCCGTCACCGCAGGCGGAACACCGCTGCATGCCGTCTGGCGCAGCAGCTGTAAAATATGGATCTCACTGATGTGCTGTCCGCCCTGATTCAGCGAGACATGCAGCCAGAGCTGTTTCAGCAGTTCTGTCAGCTCCGGCGCAAACACCGGTGAGCCATCCGCCGCCTGCGGCAGCAGCGCCAGCGCATCATTCAGACTGTATTGCAGCGCATTGTTGTCCGCCGGTGCCGCGCACCAGGCGAGTTCGCGACAGCCTGCTATCACCAGCAGCCAGTGCAGTGGTGTGACCGCGCGGTGACGGCGGCGGACACACTCCTGTGCCGCCGCCTCCAGTGCTGTCATCAGCGGCGGCGTTAAACGGCGGATAAGTTGATGCAAATCGATAGTCAGCATAGTCCTTCCTTGTCAGAGGCGGGTATTTCGTCCCAGCCGTGATGTCATGGCGGCGAGTTGCACGGGCATCATGCGGGTGTCATCCGTCCGGAAAATGACAGTAAACGTCAGCGGACGGCGGAAAAAAGTGCGGATAAACTGCCCGAGATAATGATGGTATTCCCCGCCGGGCTGCCAGGGGGCACGGGGTTGCAGCGGATCAGCAAACACCTGCACACGCAGATGCGCTGCCCGCAGATAACAATGTGTACCGAGTACGGCACCGCCGCCGAGGCGGTTGCCGGTTCCGGCGGGCGGGTGATATGGCATACGGACCGGCGGGGCATACTGAAATTCCGTACGGCAGGCAAAAAAGGCGGAAGCCGTCCTGTTCAGTACCCGCAGCCGGGTATTTCCGCTCCATAGCGATACCGCCGCCGGATAACAGAGTGCCGGTTCCGGCAGCAGTGTCTGCATCAGCTTTGTCAGCGGTAAACCAGCAGCTGCGGATTGTCCGGCGTGCTGCCTGTCAGCCAGCCGGCGGCAGACAGTATCAAAAACCAGAAAAAAATCCTGCGGGGCAGTCTGCTGATGAGCCTGTGCATATTCCGCCACCGTTCCGGTGATATAGCGCGGCAGCACACCGCCGGTACCGAGCAGCCCGGGCCGGTCAGAACGGTTCATCAGCTATTCTCAGCGGACCGTGATACCGCGCTCCGCTGTCATTACGGCGGCGCAGTGTGAGCTGAATAAATTCATGGTCATCACTCAGCGCCGTGAAAACCGCCTCCAGCAACGCGGCAAAAAACGCGGTTCCTGCCGCCGGGGTATGCTGTGCCAGTGTGACAGTGATGTGCTGCCCCGGAATGGTCAGCGGCAGGTGATGATAAAAACGAACAGTCACGCCGGGCGAGGATGTGATCTCCTCAATCGCGGCAGTCAGCCCGGAAATCACCGGTGAGTTCTGCCTGTCATACAGCGACAACAGTGCCTTCAGCGCTTCCGGAAAATCCGTAAGATCAGATAACCGGACCTGCCGGAGCCGCAGAAAGAGCGCGCACGGATCCGGCTGTACCGGCAGCGGCAGCCGCATTGCCTGCTGAGCGGCAACCGCATGATACATCAGCGGATCAGCCTGCTGCGGTGTCACGGTTTCGCCCGCCGCCGCCGCCGCCCGTTCACCCTGCGTGCCGCGCCCGTGTATCACCCAGAGCCGGACAGATTCCGGTTCCGCCGCTTCGCCGGACAGCAGACAGTTAAGATGTGTCACCCCGCCCTCTGTACCGCACACCGGCTGCCAGCAGCAGGCAGAATGCGGTGTGATCCGCGGGTGATACAGCTGCGGCACCTGCTGCGCAGGCAATACGGTGATATCGGTCACCGCTTCCGCTGAATGCAGAAGCACATCAGATTGGGTATCCGCGCATACCGGGTGCGGATTGCTGTCCGGCGATACCCGCAGCGGTTCACTCTGATGGGCGAAACAGTTTGTCAGCACAGTGCGGAACAGAACAATGCTGTCCTGACGGGCGAAACGTGCCGGTTGCGGCGGCATGTCGCGGAAGAAAAATGTCAGTGTGAAGGTCTGTCCGTTGCAATGCCTCAGCGGATCCGACAGTGAGATCACTGCACCGGCAGCCTGTTCCGGATACCACAGTGCGTCATACAGCAGCCTGTGTGCATCATCCTCCGCATCAGGACGATACGTCAGCGGCAGCCGCTGACACGCGTCCGGCGGTAAAAAAACCTCCGTTTCCCCGGCGTTCAACCGGATGGCGGCACACTGCCGGTGTACCGCATCATCTGTCAGCCAGGGAAGATCCCCGTCACCGGTAAAATGCAGTGTCAGTGATGTCAGATTCAGCTCTGACAGGGAAACGCCCGGCACGGTCACCGAAAATGCCAGTTGCAGGGAACAGACTGCGGTGCGGGGCTCTCCCTGCTCCGTATAGCCTGCCGCCTGCGGGATAAATTGCTGTGTTGTGATCGCCAGCGGCATCAGTGTCAGCGGGTACTGTGTGCGCCAGTGAATGTTTTCCCCGGCAGCCGTGTGTGTGGTGAACGGTGTTTCTGCCGCCAGGATCTGCGTTTGTGCCGCCGCCTGCGGCGTAAATACCACCGGCAGCAGCGCCGGTACCGGACGCAGATAATCAGGAAATACCGTGCGGACCAGGATTTCCGTCAGCTGCGGCGCGGTCAGTGCCAGTTGCTGAGCGGTCAGCCCGGTCAGATAGGCCACGCCGTCGAGCAGCGCCCGCAACTGCGGATCGGTTATCGTCTGCCCGCTGATCCCCAGCAACTGCGCCTGATGCGGATGCTGACGGCGGTAGGCTTCCAGCCCGTCCAGCAACAACTGCCGCTGTTGCTCAAAATAGTGCAGAGTGTTGTTATGCATCAGCGGCCTCCGGGTTTATCAGTTGTCCGGCGTTGAAATCCAGGCAGACCGGCAGACACACTTCGTGACCGCCGCACAGCGCCGCTATTTCAAAGTGAATCTGATGCTGCCGGTATGAGTGCGGCACGATAGTGACACTCACCCGCTGTAACCGCGGTTCATAACAGCGGATCAGACTTTCAATTTCCTGAGTGATCGCCGTGAGATGAAATTTCCCCTGTGCCCGCAGCAGATGGCTCTGGCCGAACCCGGCGATACCACTGCTTTTTCTGCCGTCAGCCCAGACCGGCGCGCGGGCGTTGATGATCCGGTACAGATGTGCTGTCACCGAACGCTCTGTACAGGGCTGATACGGCGGTGCATCCGCCTCGTGACATAATCTTTCCAGCAGGCTCATGACAACACCTCTCCCTGCGGCCGCGAAAACCAGAGTGTGAGATCCACATTTGCCTCACTGATGTCGTACTGATACTGCGGCTGCAGGCAGATACGGCACTGATAGCGGGTCGGGTCTGCCGGGTCCGCACTCATCACCACCGCCGCGCGGCGCAGCGGATAGTCCGCCATAATGGCATCCTCGCCGTAATCCACATCACTCACATAGCGTTTCAGCCACTTTTCAATGCTGCGCTGACAGGCGGACAGAGAATCAAAATTACCGATTTTGTCGCGGATTTGTGTCCGGATAGCATGAGCAAACCGGCACGCCATCAGATTCACCGGCAGCATGGTCAGCTGCCGCCAGCGCGGCTCCGGCGGCTGCCAGACACTGTAATAGCTGAAAAAACCGGACTGCCCGCTGAGATACAGTGAGGTGCAGGCCGTCAGCCCCTGCTCTGCCCAGAAATTATCCTGCTCACAGGCCAGATTGGTTTCCGTGATAATCTCCGGCGGCGTAAGGCTGTCCCCGCCTGTCAGTGCAGCCACAATCGCCCCCTGTGTGCCGCTGCTGTTATAACTGCGCAGAAAGCCGAACCAGCTGATCCGCTCAAACTCGCGGATAACATTTATCACCACCAGCCAGGCGGCATTACCCCATAACTCCCCGCCGCTGTGATTGTCCGGCTGATAAACAAAACCGCAGCGCGGTGTTTTATGCGGATAACGCAGCAGAAAACGCGGCAGTGCGAGGTATAAAAAGCGCGCCTGTTCGTGACAACGTAACTTTTGCCACAAACAGTAATCCGGGCTGTTCAAAATCCGGGCAATTCTGTTGTGATCTGCCGAAAACCAGTGCAGGTCATCCCCGGTAAAATGCGGGTCAGTCCCGGTGATCACCGGACATAACGATACCTCACCCAGTTCCGCCAGCCGGGTGGCGGTGTAGAGTTCGTCATACTCACCGCCGCCGGTGAATACCATCTGGTGATCCACCAGCAGCAGCCCGAACGGCAGTCCCCCCGCCGTATTCAGTTCACGCTGATACAGCAGGCGGTACAACAGAGTATGGCGGATATCAAACGCGGTATTCAGCTCACGGGCCAGTGACGGCCAGGAGAGATCCAGCAGGCGGATAATCACCCGCCGGGATGATGAAACCCGGGCAGTGAGATGACGCAGACTGCGCCAGCGGGCTTCCAGCGCACAAAAGTCCGGGTGATGCAGCACCTGTTGCAGCTGTGTACTGCACAACCGGTCGATGCCGTGAATACAGTGATTTATCAGCGTACAAAACTGACTGTGATCCTGCCGTACCGCTGCCTGATGCAGCGCGGTCTGAACATCTGCCATCCGCGACATTCCGCATTACCCGCCCGGAATATCCGCCACCATCCGCAGCGAAGCAGTGAGGGCTTCCATCTGTAGCCACGGACGGATCCACGCCACCGCCGCATACATCCCGGGACGGCCCGGTAAATCCGTCACCGTGACTTTGGCTTCCGCCAGCGGGTGAGTTGCTTTGGCTTCATTACCGATAGCATTGGGATTGACATACTGATGCAGCCAGCGGTCGAGGGATTTTTCCACGTCTGCCGCCGACAGGTTGGATCCGACACGGTCACGCCCTATCACCTTCAGATACTGGGCAATACGACTGCTCGCCATCACATAGGGCAGTCTGGCGGAAATTGCCGCATTAGCGGTCGCCGCCGGGTCGGTATAGATTTTCGGTTTATGTACCGTCTGTGCGCCCATAAATACGCCGTGAGCGGCATTTTTGTAATGCACCAGCGGCAAAAAGCCGAGGTCACTGAGTTCTTTCTCCCGCTCATCGGTGAGATTGACCTGTGCCGGACAGAGCTGGACGGCATCACGGGCATCATTGCGGTAGATATAATTAGGCAGATTATCCACTTTGCCGCCATTCTCCGCCCCGCGCACTGCAGTACACCAGCCGAAGCGGCGGTATGCCTGTGTCAGCAGCAGCCCGTAGGCATACGCGGCATTACTCCAGACAAACTGATCCTGTGACGACACCTGTGCAGAGCCGTCCGCCCGCTGCGGCAGTTCCTCAAATTCAAACCCGCTGATACTTTTACCGCCGGTGCCGTAAGGCTGACGTGCCAGGGTTTTCGGCAGTGTCAGCGCCACATAGCGCGACTCATCGGCGGCACGGAACGCATTCCACGACGCATATGCCGGGGCATCAAACCCGGCGGCGACCGGTTTGCCGTCCGCAAACTGTGTTACCGACTGAAAATCAAACATTGATTGCCCGGCTGCCGCCACAAACGGTGCATGGGAGGCACTGGCCACTTCGCCGATGTAACGCAGCAGCGCCACGTCTTCATCACCGTAACCAAATTCAAAGTCCCCGAGCAGTACGCCGTACGGCTGCCCGCCGGCAGTGCCGAACTCCGCCTGATACACACAGTTAAAAAACGGGCTGCGGTCTATCGCCGGGGCATTCTCAAACTGTTGCAGCAGCTCGGTTTTGGTGTAATCCGCCATGCGGATTTTCAGATCCGCTCCCGGGTCACTCTCCCTGACCAGCTTGTGCAGCCCCAGCCAGCTGCCTTCCAGGCGCCGGAAGTCCGGAGCGGTCATCACTTCAGATAATTGGGATGAAATCTGTTTATCAATCAGTGTGATAGCCTTACGCAACGTCAGCGTCAGGTTTTTATCCCAGCTCACCGTACCCGCCATTGCCTGACGGGTCAGTGCGGTCATCAGATCACGGGTGGTATCCGGCGGGGTCTGCACGGTGGCCTGTACCGCGCGATCGAGAAAACTGAGTTCCGTCGTGCCCTGCAGTACCGCCGCCTGCTGCTGCGAAGTGTCACTCATCAGCCCGCCTCCGGCACAGCCAGTTCAGCATTCAGGGAACTAAGTGCCTCGGTATTCTGCAGGATTTCTTTGAGCAGCTGCTCAAGGTCGCGGGAACGGTCGGCTTTACTGAGCAAAGTTTTCAGCTGATTACGGGTTTCGATCAGGGATTTGAGCGGTGCTATCTGGTTCACCAGATTTTCCGGATGAAAATCCGCCATCGATGTGAAAGTGAGTTCCACCGGAAACTCGCTGCCGTCATCACTGAGGGTATTGGTGACGTTAAAGGTCAGTTCCGGGTTTATCTGCGCCATCACATCATTAAAATTGTCATTATCAATGCCGGTAAATTCCCGGTCTTCCGGCGCACATTTTTTATCCGCCGGTTTATGCCCGGAAAAATCCCCGACCACCCCGACGACAAACGGCAGCTCCCGGTTTTCTGATTCACCATTGACTTCAACATCATACGTAATACTGACGCGGTTTTTATTCACCCGCTTGTGCTGTGCATTCATTGCCATAACAATTTTCCTGCGGTTATCAAAAAATCGGGAAGCCCGAAGGCTTCCCGTCAGGTATTATTTCGCGCCGGACAGCAGTTTGCCCTGCGGCAGGTTGTAGGTGACAATACCGCCCTCTTTCAGCTCGCCGCCTTCCAGTTCATAGGAATGTTTCTGAGAAATTTCCACATAGGAGAAGGTGATCATTTCATGCGGCTGTGCGCCGTCATAACCGCTGACGTTATAGCCGGTCAGACGGGCATGAGAGAGCTTGATCTGAAAATACACCGATGCGCCCGAGCCGTCCGCTTCCGGTTTGGTGAAGGCGATTTCCACGGTTTTGCCTTCCTTGCCCGGATTAAACAGGAAAGAAAGCAGATCTTCCGATGCACCATCAATCTGTTTTGCCACGCTGACCGGCTGAATCGCGACCATACCGGAGTCGGCGTTATTGCCGTTACCGATATCCATCGCCACATTGCGGGAGCCGCCCCAGCTGTAGGAATCCACCGCAAACCAGTTCGCGCCGTCCAGGCCGATAACCGTTGCACCGCCTTTAATATCAACGCCATCAATTCGCATATAAATACTTGCCATAACTATCCTTATTATGTGTGTGTAATAATTACCAGCGCAGCGCGGTATTGCTGTGCTCTGCCGGTAAGGTCGGGTTTTCATCTGCACATGCCGGACCGCTTTCCGGCACCGGCAATTCGGTCATCTGCATATCGTTCAGACCGGTCAGTGAAAAAATCCGGTCCAGCAGTGTGCTGTTGTCTTCCAGTAATATTTCCTGCCACAACCCGGCCAGCGACATTTGTCCCCAGCGGATGGCTTTTTCCAGCAGGTAAGAGATCGGGCTGTGCGGTTCGCTGTCCCTGAAATAGCGTGAAATTTCACGCAGCTGCCGCAATGCGGTATCACGGTTATGGTGATTACGCTGTCTGAGTGCCGGGAAATCCGGCCGTCCTGAGGGTTCCGCAACCGGGGAGGCCGTTTTCTCCGGCGGATGTTCCGGCTGTACCGCTGTAACCGGCGGCGCAGAGAGTGCCAACCCGCTGACAGCCATCACCGCATTGCGGTAACCGGCCAGTAATTCCGTAAAAAAGGCCGGTGATACTATGCTGCCCGCGCCTCTCTCAGTAAAAAATGCCGACAGTGGCTGTAAGTGCGCCAGACACTGCGTCAGCACATCAATGCGCTGCCGGGCGTCCGCCTGTGATTGCGCAGAATGCGACGGGCTGTCCGGCAGCACTCCCCGGTGCTGACATTGCAGATAGTGGTAATACGGGATGTCATCCGCCACCGGTAACAGCAATACCGCACTGTAAAACAAACAATTTTCGGTACCGGAGCCCAGAATCAGACTCAGTTCCTGTAATTTTATCTGCTCCGCCTGCGGGTCTGCCTCATGCTGCGGCGGCAATTGCTCCCAGTGTTTTGTCATCTGAACGGAGAACCAGGCGAGCGACTGCTCAAGGGCGCGCAGTGACGGATCCTGTAATATCTGACACCAGAGATACCAGCCGGAAAGGCTGATATCACGTGCTGTATCTGTCAGGACAGGGAGCAGCGCATCTGCCAGGGCGGTCTGATCGGCAAGCATCTGCTGCCGGTGCTGTGCTCTGCTTTCTTCATCCGTCTGCTGTAACAGGCGGCGCAGCGAGGACTGGGCAATATTGAACAGATTACGCAGCGGCTGGTAACGGGCACCATCTGCCTTTAAATATTCCCCCTGCGGCTGTCTTTCACAGACAGGTAACCACAGTGTTTTCTGCTCATCCTGAGACAATGGCATACCTTTCCCTTTGCGTTCCGCCGCTGTTTTCCGATGCGGCAAGTAAACCACATTGAAAGTAGCGCCACTGTCAGCAGCCTCATTGATTTTTTTAGCTTTACGCCGAACCACGGCAGCATATCGTGCAGGGAGGGATAATCGGAGGAATGTTTACTTTATCTTTTAAAAACAGAAATATATCCGCATTTACAGTAAATACTGTCGGGCATCTTTCATTAGCTGGCTTATTATTTTAATTTTATTCATTATTTTGTGATCCCGTGCTGTGTATTTTTATTGAATTTAAGCGGGAAAATAAAAATAATAATCCGTCCTGTCTGATTATTCAGGACAAAAACCTGGTGGCGGTGAAATGATCACCGCGTTTGCATAATATGGTTAACTATCATGAGCAATGTAATTGCGTTTACTGATGCGGACACCAATCCCTGCATGCAATGCGGGGCATGCTGTGCCTATTTCCGGGTCTCGTTTTATCACGGGGAAACGGACAGCACGGGCGGCGTGGTGCCGGCAGAGATGACAGAGAAAGTGAATGATTTTATGGCCTGTATGAAAGGTACTGATCAGCCATCCCCGCGCTGTATCAATCTTCAGGGGGAAGTCGGTCAGTGTGTGGCGTGCAGCGCTTATGCACAACGCCCGTCCCCGTGCCGCGAGTTTGAACAATCGTGGGTCAGCGGTATACACAATGCTGCCTGTGACCGCGCAAGAGCCGCACATGGCCTGCCGCCGCTGGAACCGCCGTCCCGCCACAATGATCACGCGGCCTGATCACCGCCGTTTTGCACTAACGTTTTTACGGCTGTTCAGGTAGGATAACCGCATTACTATCAGACTGAATAAGGACCGCCCTATGAGCGATTATGCACAGCGTGTTGCTGACGTGGAAAAAGCCATTGAGAGTAACAGTATCACTGAAATGAATGAGTTGATGGTCAGCCTGGGTGACAGTAACCCGCTGCCGTATGAACAGCGTTATGAGTTACAGCAGCGCCTCCGTCAGGCGATAATGGATCACGGAAAAATACATCACTAGTTAATTCTTATTCCGTACCGGCTTATTTCCGGAATAATATACCGGTACGGAGTGTCATGTTTATTGCGTTAATGTCAGCTTTTGCAAAAGTCACCGTCATTCCTGTACTAACCGCCTTTTAATCCGCTATGCTTTTCCTGTCAGCTATCTCATTCATTCATCAGATTATTATTTATAACAAATCAATCTTATCTGCCTGTGAGTTAACAATCGTCAATAAAATACTCTATTACATTGTTTTATATGACAGTTTTGTGAATTTTTTAATTTTTTCACCGGCTGAAAAATTCCTTATTTATCGGTAGAGGAAAGAGAATAATCGGCATATGATATTGAATACGTTTCACTGACGTGACTATTTACACGTGCGTGGTATCTGGGTTTGTAAGGAATGCTTATTATGGAAGTATCAAACTATTCACCGTTACTGAGCTATTACGCGTACATTAAAAAGTTTATTGTATCGCCGGCCACAATGGGAACCATCACGCCTTCATCACGCTGGCTGTGCCGTGCCATGGTCCGTCATGTCGATTGGCGCGGCGAGCAGCATTTTGCTGAGCTGGGTGCCGGTACCGGAGTGATTACCCGCCAGATTCTGGATCAGATGGATCCGCTGGCTAAACTGGATGCCTACGAAATTGACCCCTATTTTGTCAGCCTGCTGAATAAGTTTCAGGATGGCCGGCTGGGGATTTTTTCTGACTCGGCAGAGAAACTGAGCCGTCCGTATAATGTGATTTTTTCCGGGCTGCCGTTCCTGTCAATTGATCGCCGTACCGGGCTGCGTATTCTGAAAGCGGTGCGTGATAATATTGAACTCAGCGACGGACAGTTTATTCTGTTCCAGTACACCACCAAATTTGAGAAATACCTGCGCCGTTATTTCCATTTCCGCAAAGAGCGTGTATTGTTCAACGTTCCGCCGGCCTGGGTGTATATCTGTACCCCGAAGAAACGTTATACCAATAACTGATCACCCGCAGCGTGTCCCGGAATACCGGGACACCGGCCATTCTCAATACCCCTGATTTACGGATCCCCCTATGTTAATTATCGTCCCCGCCAAACCGGATCATTTCCCGCGCCTGGTTGCCATCTGGGAATCATCCGTCCGCGCCACACACGATTTTTTATGTGAGGCTGATATTGAAAAACTGCGTCCGCTGCTGCTCAATACCTATCTGCCGAACCTGAATGTGGTGGTGGCACAGGATGAAAACGGTGAGATCCACGGTTTTCTCGGCACAGACGCGAACCGGATTGAAATGCTGTTCGTGGATGCGGAAATCCGCGGCAAAGGCACCGGCAAATTCCTGCTGAATTATGCGGTTGAACAGTTACAGGCCGATGAGCTGGATGTGAATGAACAGAACCCGCAGGGCGTCGGTTTTTACCACCATATGGGTTTTACACAGACAGGCCGTTCTGAACTGGATGGAGAGGGAAATCCGTTCCCGCTGCTGCACATGAAATACACCGGCAAAACAGCGGGATAATGTCTCAGCCGAAAACGCCGGTTGAGAGATAACGGTCGCCGCGATCGCAGATTACGGCGACAATCACCGCTCCCGGGCTCGCTTTTGCAATTCTCAGTGCACCGGCCACCGCGCCGCCGGAACTGACCCCGCAGAAAATACCTTCCTGCTGTGCCAGCTGACGCATAGTGTCTTCCGCTTCCTGCTGTGTGATATCCAGAATATCATCCACCAGCTGCGGCTGAAAAATCCCCGGCAGATAGCCCGGTGACCAGCGGCGGATCCCCGGAATCTGGCTGTTTTCCGCCGGTTGCAAACCGGTGATATTGACCTGCGGTGCCACCTCTTTCAGATAACGCGCCACCCCGGTAATGGTGCCGGTGGTGCCCATGGCTGAGACAAAGTGCGTGATACGCCCTTCCGTCTGCTGCCAGATTTCCGGGCCGGTTGTCCGGTAATGGGCCAGCGGGTTATCGGGATTATTAAACTGGTCAAGCACATAACCTTTCCCGTCCGCCGCCATCTGTTTCGCCAGGTCCCGCGCCCCTTCCATACCCTGTGCCCGGCTGACCAGCACCAGCTCCGCGCCGTAAGCTTTCATGGCAGCCTGGCGTTCGGCACTCATATTTTCCGGCATCAGCAGTTTTAATTTATAACCGCGAATCGCTGCGATCATCGCCAGTGCAATGCCGGTATTGCCGCTGGTGGCTTCAATCAGCGTATCCCCGGGACGGATCTCCCCGCGCTGTTCGGCACCTTCAATCATACTTTTCGCCGCACGATCTTTTACCGAACCGCCGGGGTTATTGCCTTCCGGTTTGACCCAAATTTCTGCGCCGCTGCCCTCACCCAGCCGTGCAAGCCGGAAAAGCGGGGTATTGCCGATGCCATTACTGATAGATGCCACGTTGTTCTGCCTCCTGAGCCGTAAACGGAAACCATACCGCCGCCGCAAGGCAGTATGCAACCGGAATTATTTTCATCTTTATGCGCACTGTGCCTGCGGCAGCAGCGCCAGTTCATCTTCGCCGCGAAACAGCCGCAGTTCCCTGATTGTCAGCCAGACAGAATCACCGGCGGCGGCACGGGTGTCCGGCGGTAATATTACCGTCACTTCATCTTCAGCCGCTTCCGTGGTCACCACCGCAGTGCGGTAATGCCCGTGTGAACGGAGGGTCACAACCCGGGCGACAACCGCATCGGCAGAAAAGGTATGCTGCAATGTCAGCGACCAGGGGCGCACAAATACTGACACCGGCCCGGAACCGGCAGTCAGTGCGGCAACCGGCTGGCGCACACCGCCAATCCTCACCCCGCCATCCGCACCGATATCACCGCGGAAAATATTGATCTGACCGAGGAATTCGGTCACGAAGCGGTTGCTGTCATCATTCCCCAGGCTTTCGGGTGCCGCGATCTGCTCGATATGTCCGCCGCGCATCACCACGATGCGGTCAGCCACTTCCAGTGCCTCTTCCTGATCGTGTGTCACGAACACAGCGGTAAATCCCAGTGACTGATGCAGCTGACGCAGCCAGCGGCGCAGTTCGGTTCTCACCCCTGCATCCAGGGCACCGAACGGTTCATCCAGCAACAGGATCTGCGGCTCTGCCGCCAGCGCTCTGGCAAGGGCCACCCGCTGTTGTTGTCCGCCGGAAAGCTGTGCCGGGTAGCGATCCGCCAGGTGTGGCATCTGAATCTTTTCCAGCAATGACATCACTTTCACGCGGATTTCTTTTTTTGACGGACGTGTTTTGCGCGGCAGTACCGTCAGCCCGAATGCAATGTTGTCAAACACCGTCATATGCCGGAACAGCGCATAGTGCTGAAAGACAAACCCGGCGCGGCGCTCCCCTGCCGCCAGCCCGGAGACCTCTTTCCCGCTGATATACAATTCTCCGGCGGTATGCGGCGTCAGCCCGGCAATAATCCGCAGCAGTGTGGTTTTTCCGGAGCCGGACGGTCCCAGCAGCGCCACCATTTCGCCGTCCGCCACCGACAGCGAGATATCCTGTAATACCGGCTCCGCACCAAAATGGTGTGTCAGATGACGGATCTCAATGCTCATATTTCCTCCGGGATCCCTGATATGCCATCACGCCGTGGCGGATGCACAGGGTCACAACAGCCATCAGCGCCAGCAGACCGGATGCGGTAAATGCCGCCACAGTCTGATAATCCTGATGTAATAATTCCACCTGCAACGGTAAGGTGAAGGTTTCCCCGCGAATTGCGCCGGAAACCACCGACACCGCCCCAAACTCCCCGATAGCCCGGGCGTTGGTCAGGATCACGCCGTAAAACAGCGGCCAGCGGATATTCGGCAGTGTCACCCGCCACCAAATCTGCCACGCACGGGCACCCAGCAGTACTGCGGCCTCTTCTTCCTGTGCCCCCTGACTGAGCATCACCGGCACCAGCTCCCGCACCACATAAGGACAGGTCACGAAAATCGTCACCAGCACAATTCCCGGCAGCGCAAACATGATTTGGGTATCCAGCGAGCTTTCGAGAAAGCCCCCCAGCCAGCTGTTTGAGCCGTATAAGAGCAGATACAGCAACCCGGCGATCACCGGCGATACCGCAAACGGCAGATCCGCCAGAGTCAGCAATAACTGGCGGCCGGGAAAACGAAACCGCGTCACCAGCCACGCCAGCAGTGTGCCGAAAATCAGATTCACCGGCACAGTGATCAGCGCCACGATCACTGTCAGCCAGATAGCGTGCAGCATATCCGCCTCCGCCAGCGCACGGATCACACCACCGATGCCATCAGACAACGCTGTGACAAAAATCCACACCAGCGGAATCACCAGGATGAAAAATGTCAGCAGCAGACCGGCAGTGATCAGCAGCCACTTCTGCCACGAAAAACGCCGGCGGCGCAGAGAATCAGCCATGTGACCTGCCTGTGCGCAATCCGGCGCGGCTCTGAATAATATTAACCGCCAGCAATAACACCAGCGAGGTCATCAGCACCACCGAGGCAATCGCTGCAGCCGCGGGGTATTCAAATTCCTGCAGACGGACAAAAATCAGAAATGACACCACTTCTGTCTGCCACGCGAGGTTACCGGCGATAAAAATCACCGCGCCGAACTCGCCGAGGCTGCGGGTAAAGGACAAAACCGTTCCCGCCAGCGCGGCCGGGGCGATTTCCGGCCAGATCACACGGCAGAATATCTGAAAGCGTGAAGCCCCCAGCGTTTCTGCCGCTTCCTCATATTCCGGTTTCAGGGTTTCCAGCACCGGCTGTACCGTACGGACCACAAACGGAATACTGGTAAACATCATCGCGACCGCAATACCAATCCAGGTATTCACCACGGTGATATTAAATGAGTCAAAAAAACGGCCGTACCAGCCGTTCGGGGCAAAGAGAGTGGCGAGTGTCAGCCCTGCAACTGCCGTGGGCAGTGCAAAGGGCAAATCCATCAGGCCGTCGAGAATACGGCGGCCGGGAAAGCGGTAGCGGGTCAGGATCCAGGCCATCAGCACACCAAACACCGCATTAAACAGACTGGCGGCCAGCGCGGCGAGCAGTGTGACTTTATAGGCGGCAACCACCTGCGGCCCGGTGATCATCTGCCAGTACTGCGCCCAGCTCATCTGCGCCAGCTGTAATACCAGTGCCGTGAGGGGCAGCAGCAGGATCAGCCCGCTGTAGAGCAGCGTAAACCCGAGGGACAGGCCGAATCCCGGCAACACCCGCCTTGCCATATCAGCGACCCTGAGCCATCAGGGTGTCAAATTCACCGCCTGAATTAAACCGGCTTGCCATCACTTCAGACCATGAACCGAACTGATCTTCCACCTTAAACAGGGTGACAGACGGAAATTGCCCTTTGGTCGCCGCCATCACATCCGGGTCAGTCACGCGGTAATTAAACTGTGTCATTTTGGCCTGTGCCGCCGGGCTGTAAAGGAAATTCAGATACGCATCGGCAACAGCCTGTGTGCCGTTCTTTTCCGTGTTTTTATCCACCCGCGCCACCGGGAATTCCGCCAGAATATTGGATGCCGGGACGATAACGTCATAATCATCCGCGCCATATTCATTACGGATATTATTCACTTCTGATTCAAAACTGATCAGCACATCCCCCAGCCCGCGATCAATAAATGATGTGGTGGCGCCCCGGCCGCCGGTATCAAATACCGCAACATTACTGAGGAATTTTTTCATCTGTTCCTGTGTTTTGGCACTGTTTTTACCGTTTTTCTGCTGCCAGAAACCTTCTGCCGCCAGATAGGTGTAACGGCCGTTACCGGAGGTTTTCGGGTTCGGGAACACAATTTTCACATCATCACGCAGCAGGGAATCCCAGTCTTTGATCTGTTTCGGATTGCCTTTGCGTACCAGGAAAGCCATGGTGGAATAATACGGCGAGCTGTTATTCGGCAGACGCGCCTGCCAGTCCGCTGCCAGCAGATTGCCTTTGTCATGCAGAACCTGCACATCGGTCACCTGGTTATAAGTGACCACATCCGCCCGCAGTCCCTGTAATATCGCCAGCGCCTGTTTTGAGGAGCCGCCGTGAGACTGGCGGATAGTCAGCGGATCGTCCGGGTGTTCCGCGTTCCACTGTTTTTCAAACAGCGGGTTGATTTCCGTGAACAGCTCACGGGCAATATCATAGGAGCTGTTCAGCAGCTGAGCAGCACCGGCAGCGCTGCTCCACACAGTTGAAAGCAGCAGCAGACCGGCAGGTAATACAGCGTTGACAGATAGTTTCACGACGGAGAACCTCATTATGATGATGCGTTTCAGGTAACTCCGGTCAGTGTGCATATATCAGTAAAGTGATACAAGCCATTTACTTATATCATTATGGAATTATATATAGTGATTATTTCCTTCAGAATATTATACATCGATATGTTTAGTCTCTTCCTGTGTCGTGTATATATACACGCAGGACAGACGTTACTCTCAGGGGAAGGTACAGTGGAATAAGGATAAAAACAGACACAAAAATGTGCATCACTGCGGGAAAAGTATGACGGTGATAACGGGTAAAAGAAACGAAAAGCATGCGCGCCACGGATGGCGCGCCTGAGCTTACAGGGATGTATTCACAGCGACTTTTCGTTTTTGCCCGTTATCAGCCGGTTCCGGGCTTAAAGTGACCCCCTCCTACAGCGCACTCAGCTGTACCAGCGACGGCGCATAATAATAAGCCCCGGTTTTCGGTTTGCTGAACCGCAGCAGATCATCAAATTTACCGTCAGTTTCGCCAAACATACTCAGCAATTGCTGCTCAATATTGTGCAGACGAGCGCAGTACGCGATAAAGAACAGACCGTGCTCACCACCGGCAGTACCGTACGGCAGGCTCTGGCGCAGAATGGAAAGCTCTTCACCCTCCTCCTCAATCACCACACGCGACACATGAGACGTTACATTGCGCACATTTTCATCCAGCTCAGTGCTGTCTGCCTTGGTGCGGCCAATCATCTTTTCCTGCTGCTCTTCGGAAAAACGAGTCCATTTATTCAGGCTGTGTGCCCAGCGCTGAGTCAGGATATAACTGCCGCCCGCATCTTCCCCATCCGCGATCAGTGCCACGTCCGGACGATCATCCCCTTCCGGGTTTTCTGTGCCGTCGATAAAACCGCTCAGGTCGCGCTCTTCCGTCCAGCGGAAGCCATGAATTTCGCCCTGAATCTCAACTGCACCCGCAAATGCCGCCACCGCTGCCTGTGCCAGTGAAAAGTTAATATCGTGACGCTGAGAATGGATATGGATCAGTAAATCATACTGTGTTGCCGGCGCCAGGCCGCGCCCCAGTTCACGGAAGTTTTTCAGTTCCGGCGCACTGCTCCGACTGCCCAGCTGACGCCACAGGTCGTGACCGAATGCTACCGTAGCACTCAGCTGATCAGCCGGAAACTGAGTCTGTAACGTTTTCAGTGCTGCCAGAAAAACCTGACAACCACGCCGGATCGCCGGTAAATCACCTTTGGTGTTTGCTTCAATAAAAATACCGAAACGGCAGTGTTCCGGCAGAATACCGCTTTGTGCTTGTGACATATTGCTCCCTTTGCATCGTCAGTCTGATCAGGAAATGGCCTTATCATAAATCACTGACGCGGAATTACGTTGTTATTCCTCAAGTTCATTTATTATTCCGGGTTATTTATTGGCCCAGACGATATAACTGACGCGCCAGTTCTTCAGAATATCATCGGACGGCATCAGAGTTTCAGGGCCGTTCCAGGTTCCGCGGAAAACATAGGAAACACGCGGGGTTTGCGGTGAGCGGCAGATAACCTGAGCACTGTCATCAAATTCAGTGGTCAGGGTGCAGGCACCGGCAACGGCCTGCGGATAGATATCAGAAAAGAGGGTTCCGGTTTTGGTATCCCATTCTGTGCGGATATCCGCATCATTGGCGACAATGCGCTGCACGGTGCCCTTTTCCGGCCCGGACAGACGGATAACCGTTTTATTATCTTTCCGGCCTTCAAAAATTTTAACGATCTGCCCCTGCTCGGTCTGCATGCCACCGCGCAGTGTGTATTTATCGTCCAGTCCCTGACTGATCGCCGTTTCGGTCATGGCTGTCTGGTTATTCACACCGCCGACACCCTGTGCCGTTACCGTCAGCGCACTGCTGCTGAACCAGCTTACCGGCGATAATGATGACCATGAAAACGAACTGCACCCGTTCAGCATCAGTACGGCACCAGCCACAGCAGCCAGCTTTATTGCCTGATAACACTTCATTCATTGCTCCTTTGCATTCGGTTCAGATATCAGACTCCGGAATTGACAAAACATTCATTCTGAATTATTACATCAAATAACGTTAACAAAATACGTATATTTACGAATTCAGTAACGTAACATTTCCGATAAGATATCTCCCAGCATATCACCGACATTCTCATTTACCGGCGACATAAGCTATGGCTAAAATGACATTCACATCATCGTCTTTTTACCTGTTTTCAGCGGTTGTGCTGGCAGGTACATTCTGGTTTCAGTCTGCTGCTGCCCTGCCGTCCTTTTCTGCCTATGAGTATCATCAAAGCACAGTAAAATGTGAAACAGCACAGCGTTTTGTCATCAAGCAGCTGCCCTATCTGCAGGATAACAGCCGGGTGATTCTGGAAGGCAATATTCAGTCTCAGATTTCAGCGGAGCACTATCTGCTGGGGGATTACAGCGGTATCGTCGAAATAAAAATTCCGGCGGATTTATGGGGGAAAAAGATTATCACCCCTAATGATACCATCCGTATTGAAGGCGGAATGGAAAAAGACCGCCATGAGATTGTCGTAACCGCAGATTCGCTCAGTGTGGTAAACGCCGGCAGTTAATATTCCGGGTCGGTGATCAACCGTTTGCTGTAGGTCAGGCTGTCCTGCTGACACTCGTCGTAAGCCAGCTTGTCAAACATGCTCAGTGTGGCGGTATTCTCATCCGGAATCGACAGCAGTAACTGCGGACATCCCCGCGCCAGCAGCTTTTTCTCGAGTCTCGCCACCATCGCATTGGCAATTCCCCGGCCCTGAAATTCCGGATGTACCGCCAGATAATAGGCATAGCCCCGGTATCCGTCATAACCGCCCAGCAGTGTGCCCACCACCTCGCCGTTGACTTCCGCCACCAGAAACAGTGCCGGGTCGTGTGCCATTTTCCGCTCAATCACGGTTTCCGGGTCATCCGGAGGGGTGACCAGATCACAACGCTCCCAGAGTGCAACAACCTCTTCAAAATCGCCTTGCTGAAATGTGCGAATGTCCATACCGTTACCTGTCTGCCGGTTGTCTGCCCGTGTCCGTGACGGAACGGGTGTGATATCTTATAAAAACAAAATGATATACTAAAGTTTATCCGCAGCTCAATGGTCGTGATGTAATGAATATCCCTGATAGTGACAGTGTTAAAGATTTTTTTCTCCGGTTACAGGATTCCCTGTGCGGACAACTCGCCGCCTGTGACGGCGGTGCTGAGTTCAGCGAAGATAAGTGGCAGCGGGAGTCCGGCGGCGGCGGGCGCAGCCGGGTACTGAAATCCGGCGCACTGTTTGAACAGGCCGGTGTTAATTTTTCACATATCAGCGGGGACAGCCTGCCGCCGTCAGCCACAGCACATCGCCCGGAACTGGCCGGGCGTCACTATCAGGCCATGGGGGTTTCCCTGGTGCTTCATCCGCATAATCCGTACGTCCCGGCCGCACACGCTAATGTGCGCTTTTTTATTGCCGAAAAAACCGGCTGTGATCCGGTCTGGTGGTTCGGCGGCGGTTTTGATCTGACCCCTTTCTATCCTTTCACTGAAGATGCCGTACACTGGCACAGTGTCGCCCGGGACATCTGCACCCCGCTGGGCGAAGATGCCTGGCCGCGTTATAAAAAGTGGTGTGACGACTATTTTTATCTGAAGCACCGCAACGAAGCGCGCGGCATCGGCGGCCTGTTCTTTGATGATCTGAATAAACCCGGTTTTGAGGAATGCTTTGCCTTCACACAGGCTGTCGGCAACGGTTTTACCCCGGCTTATCTGCCGATCGCGGAAAAACGCCGTTCTATTCCCTATGGTGAGCGCGAACGGCAGTTTCAGCTCTACCGGCGCGGCCGTTACGTGGAGTTCAATCTGGTGTGGGATCGCGGCACACTTTTCGGTTTACAGAGCGGCGGGCGGACTGAATCCATCCTGATGTCAATGCCGCCGCTGGTACGCTGGGAATATGATTACCAGCCGCAGGCCGGTTCCCCGGAAGCCGCGCTGGACGATTTCCTGATCCCGCGGGACTGGGTCTGATATCAATTCACAGTGTGCTGACTGAAAAGCAGGCTGATAGTCTGCTGCGGTGAGTATTTTTCTCCGCAAAGATGGTCGCTCCAACAACAGGAGAACCGTCTATGTCAGCACATGCCCCGCGCTATTCATTTTTACCGCCCTGGATCCTGAAAAAACGCCTGCTTCATGAGGGGGATCACGAGGAGACTCAGTTATGTTATCAGCATATGCAGCGCTTGCTGGGTTACCGCCGTCTGCCGGAAACAGAGACAATGCCTCTCAGTTATGCCGCCCTGCCGGATGCCGGATGCCATTCTCCGGCGCACCGCCGGGTGATGCATCTGAAAAACCTGACCACTGTTCCGGATCTGTATTACCGTGAGGATCGGAAAGCGGAAAACCCTCAGCTGCATATAGCTGTCCGGCAGGATACCGATACCGACAATATGTTTGAATATCTTGATATCATTTACGGCTTTTTTGATGATGTCTTTGATTACAAATCCTTTAATGACAGCAATGCCACTATCTCTGCCATGACACATTACGGACGCGGCTACTGCAATGCGTTCTGGAACGGCGCACACCTGGTGTTTGGTGCCGGGGATGCGGGGATGAGTGTTTCTCCGCTGTTTATGAGCTTTGCTCAGCTCGATATCGCCACGCACGAGTTTTCCCATGCGGTGATTGATCACCTTTCCCCGCTGACTTACAGCCACCAGTCCGGAGCCCTGAATGAATCTGTCTGTGATGTGTTTACCGTTATGCTGGGTCATTACCGCAGCCGTCACGCCAGCCATCAGGGGGACTGGCATATCGGCAGAACACTGTTTAATAAACAAAGCGGAATTAAAGCACTGCGTTCCCTTTCATCACCGGGAAATGCCTATAACCATCCGGTGATCGGCAAAGATAAACAGGTGGCACATATGCGGGATTATATTGCGCTGCCGGATGATCCGGAGAATGATAACGGCGGCGTGCATTGCTACTCCGGTATCCCGAATCATGCATTTTACCATTTCGCTTCCGCCCTCGGCGGATACAGCTGGGAAGTGGCGGGGCAAATCTGGTTCGACACGCTGCGCAGAGGCAACCTGCCGCCGGAATGTGATTTCCTTACCTTCGCCCGCGAAACCCTGCTCGTTGCGGATGAAAATTATGATGAGGAGGTTGCAGCCGTGCTGCTGAACGCCTGGAAAGCCGTCGGGCTGGAACCGTGACCGCACCGGAGGAAGGCTACTGTATTCATTCCCGGACTATCCTTCCCGGAATAACAACGGCTTTCATGACTGAGAGCCGTTTTAATTACACATATAGCAGGATATTCTGTTAATAATTTTATAAAAAACAACTTTTTCAATACATTAATGGTATTTATTGGTTAGGAAAACAGGTGCCAATAAATTGTACTTTTCCATTGCTTGATATTTCTGATGGAACCATATTAATTCCATTTCTCTTCATAAAATCGGATAATTCTTTAGTACAAAAATGGTCTGTCCACTTTGTAATTCTTGATATATTTTTATCGTATGCAACGGAGTCGTTTGCTGCATCAGGTAAAGTAAATAGATTTTTATCAGATGTACTAAAGCGAATCATATATACATTTACAGGCGTGGTGGATGTATGTATTGAATCAATATATTTAACACGCCATTCTTTTGATTTTCCTGTTTTTTTATTAGCGTATTGTTCTAACCATTCGATCGTACTGTCATTTTCCTCAGATGTCTCCGTTGAAATAAAATCTTTCTTAGTATATATACTTGATGCTAATACCTTTCCATTATTAACATCTCTAATTGTTAAAACATCATTAACAGTTGAAAAAAATATCTGAGAATCCGCCAAATCAGAACCATACCAACGAGCACCATTTAAGCGCTCATCTAAAGTACTAAGACGGGACGTTGATTCTTTTCTGCAGAGGTACGATAAATGTGCTCCGTCTTGACTTCTTATATATTTTATTCTGACTACTTTATCTGATATTGATTGTGATTCCATTATATCAATATTACGACCATAGACAGTAGATAAGCCAGCTTTGCATATTTCATCCAGTGTGAATAATTCCTGTTTTTCTGATGAAAAAGCATTTCTCATGCATACCATATTAAGAGAAAATAATATAATAAAAATTATCTTTGTTTTTTTCATATTAACACCCAATTATTTAAGTTAAAGCTATTTATTTTTAACTGGCAGACAAAACAAAAAACCCCGGTAATCGGTTGTCCAACTATCGGGGTCACTTCACAATGCCGGTTTTATTTTTTGTTAACGCCCTTTCTTAATATGGGACATCAGACGTTTACGTTTGCGCAGCTGGGTCGCTGTCAGTACGTTTTTCTTATCCGCAAACGGGTTTTCACCCTCTTTAAACTGGATGCGGATAGGGGTTCCCATCACTTTCAGTGACTGACGGAAATAGTTCATCAGGTAGCGTTTATAGCCATCCGGTAAATCTGACACCTGGTTACCGTGGATAACAATAATCGGCGGGTTATAACCCCCTGCGTGCGCATATTTCAGTTTGACGCGACGACCGCGAACCAGCGGCGGCTGGTGGTCATCCGCTGCCATTTTCATAATGCGGGTGACCAGTGCGGTACTGACACGACGGGTTGCGCAGTCATACGCTTCCTGTACCGAGTCAAACAGATTACCGACACCGCTGCCATGCAGCGCAGAGATAAAGTGGATACGGGCGAAATCGACGAAACCGAGACGCAGTTCCAGCATATCTTTGACATGATCGCGATCTTCTGCGGTCATACCGTCCCATTTGTTGACGGCGATAACCAGAGAACGACCGGCATTGAGGATAAAGCCCAGCAGTGACAGATCCTGGTCTGAAATCCCTTCACGGGCATCAATCACCAGCAGTACCACGTTCGCATCTTCAATCGCCTGCAGTGTTTTGATAACGGAGAACTTTTCAACCGTTTCAGTGACTTTCCCGCGTTTACGCACACCGGCGGTATCAATGATGATATATTCGCGCCCGTCGCGTTCCATCGGGATATAAATACTGTCACGGGTGGTGCCCGGCATATCGTAAACCACCACACGCTCTTCACCGAGGATACGGTTGGTCAGTGTGGATTTCCCGACATTCGGACGCCCGACAATCGCCATTTTAATCGGCTGATCAATCGGATTGAAATCATCTTCCTCTTCGCTGTCTTCCGTTTCTGCTGCCTGTGCCAGGGCTTCCTGCTCTGCCCAGTACGCGGCGTTAGCCTCTTCTTCGGTTAACTCGCGATCATCATCCTCACTTTCCGGCTCACCATAGAACGGCACCAGAGCGCGGGTGATCAGCTGACTGACGCCACGTCCGTGCGAGGCAGCGATAGGCACCACTTCACCCAGACCCAGGCTGTAGAATTCACCCAGCGCCAGATCCTGATCAATACCGTCGATTTTGTTCGCCACCACAAAGGTGGTTTTGTTATCGCGGCTGCGCAGATGTTTGGCGATACCGCTGTCCGCCGGCATCAGACCGGCGCGGGCATCCACCATAAACAGCACGATATCGGCTTCTTCAATCGCCAGCAGTGATTGTGCGGCCATGTGGGTTTCAACACCCTCTTCCGTGCCGTCAATACCGCCGGTATCGATAATAATAAATTCCTGTCCCTCAACCTCTGCACGACCGTACTTACGATCCCGCGTCAGGCCGGGGAAATCAGCAACCAACGCATCGCGCGTACGCGTTAAGCGGTTGAATAATGTGGACTTCCCGACATTGGGACGCCCGACCAGAGCAACGACAGGTATCATGCTTTTACTGCCTCATAACACTGAAAAAATCCCCTGCACCATACAGGAGATTAAAGACGAAACGGCCCCTGTCATTCAGGAGCCGTCAATGAAACCACTCCGCAGTCAGCTGCCCTGCCGGAGTGATGCCGGAAACAGCGGTTTACTGTCAGCGGCGGAGCAGATACAGGCGTCCGTCACGGGCCTGCACCATCAGTTTATCACCGGCAATTGACGGACGACTGAGAATGCCGGAACTGTTGAGCTTATTCTGTGCCACAAACTGCCCGTTGGACGTATCCAGCCAGTGGAGATAACCTTCGCCGTCACCGACCACCAGATAACCGTTAAAGAGTTCCGGTGCGGACAGATTGCGGTGCAGCAATTTATCCTGTGACCACATGGTAACGCCATCCGCAGCACGCAGACCATAGATGTTATCATTCTGATCAACAACATAGAGGGATTCACCATCCAGCACCAGTTCGTTGACTGAGCCGAAATCGCGTTTCCACAGGATTTGTCCGCTGCGCATATCCATCGCCACCAGATTGCCGGTATAAGCGATAGCGTAAACACGGCCATCAGCAACAACCGGGGTCATATCCACGTCATTCAGTCGGCTGATTTCGGTGGTACCGGTTGTCTGCGAAATACGCTGCTGCCAGATAATCTGACCCTGGCCGAGCATAACCGCACTGACACGGCCATTATCACCGCCGACAAATGCCGCGCCCATAGCCACTGCCGGGGCAGATTCACCACGGACAGACAGGCTCGGGGTATCCAGGTTCAGGCTCCAGCGCTGTTCGCCGGACGCGGTATCAAATGCCTGTAACAGACCGTTACCGGTATGCACCAGCACCAGACCATCACTGACTTCCGGACGGGACAGCACTTCACCACCGGCGTTAGCGGTCCATGCAATTTCACCGTCATTCGCGTTCAGCGCGATCAGCGTACCGCGCTCTGTACCCACATAAACGTGTTCACCGGAAACGGTCAGACCGCCGGATAACATCGCCGGGATATTGGCGGATAAGAAACCGGTTTTTTCCGCCAGATTCACTGACCAGATTTCAACACCGGAATCGGCATCCAGGGCTTTGACCAGGCCATTGCGGTCAGCCGCATAAACACTGGAACCTTCCCATGTCGGGGAAAGGTGAGAATAATATTTACCGATACCGTCACCGACGGATTTATCCCACACGGTTTCCGGGGTGAACTGACTTGTCACTTCCGGCAGTGGTGACATCACGATAGTATCCTGTTCACTTGAACAGCCGGCCAGCAGCACAGAGGCGACTAATCCTACCAGCAGTGTTTTACGCAGTTGCATTATCGAGAGTCCCCTCACCCGGCTAAATTATCGAGTTTGAATGTCATAACGGATTTGATAGTCCCGGCACCTTCACTCTGAATACCGGTGGTGTAGGCTTCCTGCGCGCCTTTCACATCCCCTTTCTGTAACAGGGCATCACCGCGGATATCCTGTGCGTAAGCCGCCCAGCCTTTCCCTTTCACTGCCGCCACCGTTGCCAGCGCGGCATCCGGTTTTTTCTGACCCAGCTGTACACGGGCCAGACGGGCATTAATCAGATCTTTTAAATCGTCATTATCGGTTTTTGTCAGCGCCTGGCTCAGGGCATTTTCTGCCGCCGGAAGGTCGTTGCTGTCAACCGCTTTCATCGCCAGATCAAGACCGGCGATAGCGCCATAGTTGTTATTGGCTTCTTTCGCAAACGCCTGCAGACGGGCTGTCTGCTCTGCCGGGGTGCCTTTTGCTGTGACCGCCGTTTCATAGGCAATCGCCGCATCCTGTAATTTGGTGACCTGGTGAGACTGATAGTAGTTCCAGCCGGCAATACCGCCGATACCGATGATCAAACCTGCCGCGATTGCTTTGCCGTTTTCGACAAAGAAATTCTTCAGCGCTGATACCTGTTCATTTTCTGTGGTATAGACTTCCACACGTCTCTCCTTAACCTAAAAGTTCGCTCAGACGAGCGGAAAGCCCGCTCTGTGCCAGCGTCTGCTGCTCACCGGTGGCCAGTTCTTTGACAGTGACTGTCCCGTTGGCAATTTCATCCTCACCTAAAATCAGGGCGATGCGCGCACCGTTTTTATCCGCACGGCTCAGCTGGCGCTTGAAGTTGCCGCCGCCGTAGTTGGTCATGATACGCACATCCGGCAGGCTGTCACGGATCTGTTCCGCCAGCATCATTGCCGCGACCTGGCTGCCTTCACCGAAGGAGGCCAGATAAATATCGGTCACCGCAGTTTCGCTCACAAAGTCAGGATTGACAGACTGAACCAGCAGTACCATACGCTCCAGACCCATGGCAAAACCCACCGCCGGGGTATTATGACCGCCGAGCTGTTCAACCAGCCCGTCATAACGACCACCCGCGCAGACTGTTCCCTGCGAACCCAGTGCGGTGGTCACCCACTCAAACACAGTACGGTTATAGTAATCCAGACCACGGACCAGACGCTGGTTGATGCGATACTGAATACCGGCGGCATCCAAGATGGCGCACAGGCCGTCAAAGTGGACTTTTGATTCTTCATCAAGATAATCAAACAGTGCCGGTGCATCGTTCAGGAGTTCCTGAACAACTCTGTCTTTGGAATCCAGCACACGCAGCGGGTTAGTGTACATCCGGCGTTTGCAGTCTTCATCCAGTTTGTCTTTGTGCTGTTCCAGGAAGGCCACCAGTGCTTCACGGTAATTTGCACGCGCCTGTAACGAACCGATTGAGTTCAGTTCCAGGGTGACATGCTCCGCAATGCCCAGCTCACGCCACCAGCGGGCGGTCATCATAATCAGCTCGGCATCGATATCCGGTCCGCTCAGACCGAAAATTTCCGCACCCAGCTGATGGAACTGACGATAGCGCCCTTTCTGCGGACGCTCGTGGCGGAACATCGGTCCGATATACCAGAGGCGCTGTTCCTGATTATACAGTAAGCCTCTTTCAATCCCGGCACGAACACAGCCCGCTGTTCCTTCCGGCCGCAGTGTTAAACTCACATTTTCTTCACGGTCCTGAAAAGAGTACATTTCCTTTTCAACAACATCGGTCACTTCGCCGATGGCGCGCTGAAACAGGGGGGTATGCTCGACAATCGGTGTACGGATTTCACTGATCCCGTAGCTTGTCAGAATGCGTTTAAGCGTGTTTTCAATACGCTGCCATACAGCAGTATCAGCCGGCAGATAATCATTCATACCACGAACAGATTGGATTTTAGTCGCCACGTTAATTCTCTTAACTCAATGAAATATGTTTCCGATTATAAAAGCGACCCGGTGCGGGTGCAATATCGGGAGGCGGATATATCGTCCTAAAACCGCATATCCGCCAAAACAGACAATACCGGCCCGTTAATCATGAGCCGGTCCGTGATTATTCTTTCTCAACCAGACTGATATCAATCCGGTTATTCTGATCCAGCATGGCCGCCTTGGCACGGATTTTCGCTTCTAACTGATCGATCATATCCGTGTTATCCAGACGCTCTTTCTGACGGACACCGTCTTCGTAGAACCCGCTGCGGGTTTTCGCCCCGGTTACACCCAGTGTGGAGACTTCTGCCTCACCCGGACCGTTGACCACACAGCCGATAATCGACACATCCATCGGTGTGATGATATCTTCCAGCCGCTGTTCCAGCGCATTCACGGTGCCAATCACATCGAACTCCTGACGGGAGCAGGTCGGACAGGCGATAAAGTTAATGCCGCGCGAACGGATACGCAGGGATTTCAGGATATCAAACCCGACTTTCACCTCTTCCACCGGATCAGCCGCCAGCGAGATACGCAGCGTATCACCGACCCCTTCCGACAGCAGCATACCTAATCCGATCGCTGATTTTACGGAACCGGCACGGGCGCCGCCCGCCTCGGTGATCCCCAGGTGCAGCGGCTGATCAATTTTCTGCGCCAGCAGACGGTAAGCACCGACGGCCAGGAAGACATCAGACGCTTTGACACTGACTTTAAACTGGTCGAAATTCAGGCGGTCGAGAATATCCACATGACGCATGGCGGATTCCACCAGTGCTTCCGGGGTCGGTTCGCCGTATTTTTCCTGGATATCTTTTTCCAGTGAGCCGCCGTTCACCCCGATACGGATAGGGATATTATAATGACGGGCGCAATCCACTACCTGACGGATACGCTCCTCACTGCCGATATTGCCCGGGTTGATACGCAGACAATCCACACCGTACTCCGCCACTTTCAGCGCAATACGGTAGTCAAAGTGAATGTCCGCCACCAGCGGTACAGAGACCTGCTGTTTAATCAGTTTAAAGGCTTCCGCCGCATCCATGGTCGGCACTGACACGCGGACAATATCCACGCCGACACGCTCCAGGGATTTAATTTGTCTGACGGTCGCCTCAACATCCGTTGTCCGGGTGTTTGTCATTGATTGCACGGCGATAGGTGCACCATCACCGACCGGCACATTTCCCACGTAAATTCGGGTGGACTTGCGTCTTTTTATCGGGGATTCATTATGCATATGTCTTTCTCCGGAACATCCTTGTGTCCTTAATCATTGCTGTGTTTATTGTGTAGTAAAGGTTTAATTTAAAAACCAATTATTCACCGGCTTTCGGCACACTCAGTTTTGCCACCGTGTTTGCTTTGATGAAGCGGCTCAGATCAACACTCTGACCTTTGAACTGCACATCCACGGCAGCCGGTGCGCCGATTTTCAGACGGTAAGGTTCTGCGCCCGCAAATTCCAGGGTATCCCCTTTTTGTTTGGTGCCGCTGAAAATTTTTGTTCCTTTGTTATCGGTCACTTCCAGCCAGCAGGTGTTTTTGAAGGTCAGAACCAGACCATCCTGTGTCTGTGTGGTGGTCGGCAGTGTGCCGCCTTCGCTGTCCACGGCGCGGTTAACGACCGCCGGTACACGATCACTGCCCGGCAGCGGCACAATTTTGCTGCTGTCAATTTCCTGATCCTGCGGGGTGGCAGCCGATAATTCCAGTGCAGCGGTATTGGTATTACCCGCCGGTGCGGCATCCGGTGTGCCTGCCGGGGCATTCAGTGTCTGTGGTGCATCACCATCTGCCGGATCGGTACCCGGTGCATCTGCCGCGGCATTCACGGTAACATCATTCTGCTGTGCCAGTGAGGCAATATCGGCCTGTTGTGCCTGATACTGCTGCCACCACCATACCCCCACCAGCGCCAGAACCACCAGCAGTACCAGCCAGGTGAATTTCATCAGCCAGCCTTCGCGTTTTTTACGCTGACGACCGAGCGTCACACTTTTCATCGGCTGGACTTTGGTCATCTGAGCGGGTGCGATGTTATCAAGATAAGGCATGATTGCAGATTCAGGGATCTGCAGCAGCTTGGCATAGGTGCGGATATAACCGCGGATAAAGGTCGGGTTGGTTTCTTTCAGTGCATCTTCTTCGATTTCACGCACTGTAGTCAGTTTAAGACAAAGTCTGTCGGCGACTGTTTCCCGTGATAACTGAAGTTGTTCCCGACGTTGTGTTAAGAATTGGCCAAGAGTGAGTTGGAGATTATCTTGAGATTGAGAGTTATTCATGAGTTTCAGGACACAAACAGTTCTGGTTACGAGAAAGCGCGGAGATCTGCCTTTCCGCGCACCGAAGTTCCGTATTCCGGCATACAGCATGCCACCCGTAATAATAAAATAACCCTGAAAACAACATTACTTTTATATTGTTTTACAGACTCTTATCCGGCGGACACTCATAAGCCAAAATGTACTTTACCACACTATCACTGCCTGACGGGGAATTCACGGCTAAATTCAGGTATTTTTCCGCGATTTCAGGCTGCTGATCGCATTTTGCACTCAGCGCTGCGCCTGTCAGGGCACCGGTATGCTGCGGCTGTGCTTTCAGTACCCGGTCAAAATGATACCGTGCGGCATCATACCGGCCGGCCTGAAGATAAGCCTCACCCAGTGCAAGACGGGTACCGGTCGCAGCCGGTACTGTCTGTGTCACAGGGGCTGTCCGGCATCCTGCCAGCAGCATTACTGCAATTAAGCCCGGGGAATACGTCCTTATCATACTGCCTCCTTGTCTGTAAGGCAGGTATATTAACGTAAAGTGTCACCCGGGAGTGTTACTTAATATTACTGTCAGACTGCTTTGACAGCGATTGGTTCACCGGCCATGCGTTTTTTCAGTGTCCGTTTGGTCCGGTCGATAACATCCCCGGCCAGCTGTCCGCAGGCGGCGTCAATATCATCACCGCGTGTTTTACGGACAATGGTGGTAAAACCGTATTCCATCAGAACCTTGGCAAAGCGGTCAATCCGGCTGTTTGAGCTGCGCCCGTAAGGGGCGCCCGGGAACGGGTTCCACGGGATCAGGTTGATTTTGCTCGGTGTGTCTTTCAGACAGGCCGCCAGCTGATGTGCCTGATCCGTGCTGTCATTGATATGATCCAGCATGACGTATTCCACGGTCACACGACCGCCGTTCGCATTGGATTTTCCGAGATAACGGCGCACAGATGCCAGGAATGTCTCAATGTTGTATTTTTTGTTGATCGGCACGATTTCATCACGCACGTCATCGGTCGGTGCGTGCAGGGAAATGGCGAGCGCCACATCAATCATATCACCGAGTTTGTCCAGCGCCGGAACCACGCCGGAGGTGGAAATCGTCACGCGGCGTTTGGAGAGCCCGAAACCGAAGTCATCCAGCATGATTTCCATCGCCGGAACAACATGGGTCAGGTTCAGCAGCGGTTCACCCATCCCCATCATCACCACGTTGGTGATCGGACGGCGACCGCTGGATTTCAGGGAGCCGATGATTTTCGCGGCACGCCAGACCTGGCCGATAATTTCAGATACCCGCAGGTTGCGGTTAAAGCCCTGCTGTGCGGTTGAGCAGAATTTGCATTCCAGCGCACAACCGACCTGGGAAGAGACACACAGGGTGGCGCGGTCTTCTTCCGGGATATAGACAGTTTCCACTTCCTGGTCGCCGACACGGATAGCCCACTTGATGGTACCGTCCGCAGAACGCTGTTCTTCTGACACTTCCGGCGCACGGATTTCCGCCACCGCTTTCAGTTTGGTACGCAGCACTTTGTTGATATCGGTCATCAGATCGAAATCATCATAGCAATAGTGGTAAATCCACTTCATCACCTGGTCAGCACGAAAAGGCTTCTCACCCATATCGGCGAAAAACTGGCGCATCTCTTTGCGGGTCAGATCGAGTAAATTAATTTTTCCGTTGATTTTTTCAGGAGCAATCGGTGCGGAGCCTGTTGCACAGGCGTCTTGGGTGGTCAGTTCTGACATTGTTAACATTGCCTCGTTGTTACACTTTCGGCGGTGACACGCGGCGCGCATCACAGATACAGGAATAAGGATAGCCGCTGAAACGGACGGCGTCACGGATACGGCGGAAATATAAAAGCCCCGTATCATAACGGGGCGCGGCATTGTACAAACATTAACGGTGATATGGCAAATGAAAAAACCGGATACCGCATTTCAGTAATAAGATAATACATTATCCCACTCTTTACTGATACGGGATCGGTTTGAATCCGTTATTTTTTCAAACAACGGGTCACCGTAGCGGTGGCCTGTTTTATAAAAATCGCCGCCGATATGACACACCACGATATTATTCAGATAACATTGCTGATCTGCCGTTACCGGAATATCTGCGGCGGTTGATACCGCAACATTATCATCGGAAAACAGATATAACGCGCCGGTCTTACTGCCTTTTTTCAGGGTAAACCCGCTGTTATCGTTTACCGCGCGGTTTCCCCTTAATATGATCCCGCTCATCAGGGTTTTCCAGTTCACTGACACCGGGATAATACGGATATCGGTCAGGTCATCCCATGATTCATCAGCTACTTTCCGGTAATCGAGATACAGATGCTGATTATCGGTATACAATTTTTCCGGCAGTTTTTTATCCGGATTATCCGTAACCACACGCCTGAATGTGGCAGGATCCGCATCGTCCGAACGATAAAAACCATTGAAATAAACATGTTCTTTATCATACGCATAATTGTAATAGCGTGTATTTTCGGGGTACAACCTGAAACTGTCCGCGTCCTCACTGACCAGGTCCAGCCGGATATTATATTCACGGATATTATCACCAAACCAGCAACGCGGCGTCACCAGCGGTGTAATTGAAAAGTCCCCGCTGCTGCCCTGACAATCCGGGTCACGCAATGTGTTCATCGTGACATGATAAACCTTGCCGTTCTCTGCCAGAAAATGAACCCGGGTATTTGCGCTGAAAAAGAAATCGTTTAAATCCGCTTTGTCGTACTTTACTTTTCTGACAGCGTCATTATCCGCAGATTGCCCGAAGTTTTGCTCCCACAAAATAACATTTTCTTTCGGTGTGCATATTTTTCTGACGTTATTACCGTAATCTTCAATACAGTCCGGCCCGCCGCTTATCTGTGCGATAAAAAAAATACTGACAAGCAGTATACCGGCAATATAAATATATTTTTTCATACGGGTTCCCTGACAGCATAAAATATCCACATTAATTTTAATGTTTATAGCACAATCTCAGCGGAACAAAAATATAAGAGAGGACAGAGGCGGGAGCAGCCGGAACCTGCGGGAGGCTCCGGCTGAAATACGTGATCAGCGCGGGCAGATTTCATCTTCAGTGAAGAAATAGGCAATTTCACGGGCGGCGGATTCTTCCGCATCAGAGCCGTGTACCGCGTTTTCAGTGAAGCTGTCAGCGTAATCCGCACGGAGTGTACCGGCCAGTGCATTATCCGGATTGGTGGCGCCCATCAGGTCTCGGTGACGCTGCACAGCATTTTCCCCTTCCAGCACCTGTACCATTATCGGGCCGGAGGTCATAAATTCCACCAGACCATCAAAGAACGGACGGCCTTTGTGCTCAGCGTAGAATCCTTCCGCCTGTTCACGGGTCAGGTGCAGCATTTTGGCGGCGATAATACGGAAACCGGCGCTTTCAAAACGGTGATAAATGGCCCCGATAGCATTTTTCTTTACGGCGTTTGGCTTAATGATCGAAAATGTGCGTTGTACAGACATGAATTGACCTCATTGTGCGCTTGTGCGCTGTTGTCATTGTTATTTGCGGCTGACGGCAGACCGGTCCACACCTTGTGGTAAGGCGATGATTATACGGGCTCACCTCTGTTTCGCCTACAGTTACGCAACATTTTTGCAAAGTATTTCGCATAGCAGATCACAGATTTTTCGTCTGTATCACACTTTTTCCGCTGCTGTTCCCGCCGTTTCTGCTATTTCAGGGTAAAACTGACTGAACTGACCTGCCCGCTGAGATCCAGCACGGTCAGCTGATAACGCCCCGGGGTGTCCAGCGTCAGCAGCAGCGGCTCACCGGTTCCGGTACTGCCCGCCTGGTCGCCGTTAAGAAACCACCACTGAGTGCCCTCTCCGCCCTGCGTCACTACCCGCAGATCAAGGGTTTTCGCCAGCGGCAGACGGCGCAGCACATCCCCTTCGCGGATCCCGGAAATCAGCAGCGGCGCGGCTTCCACCCGTAACGGCGGACAGGTTTTGCTGACCGGCGGCAGACGGTGGCTGCGCCGCTCACCCGGCGGCAGCCAGCTTTCCAGCGCAATCGGCCACAGCGCCACGGTTTTCTCCTGTGCATCCGGACAATCCGGTGACACCCGCTCCCCCTGCCCGTTCACCCAAATCACGGCATTGGTGCCGGACAGACTTTCCTGCCCTGCGGACGGCAGTGTCGGCGGCACAGTATTATCCAGCACCAGCGCTATCCGTTGCTGACGGCAGTTCGGATCCTGCTTATCCGCCACCAGTCCTGACGGCCAGCAAATCATTTTACTGCTGACACTGATGGGTTTCGGATCCGGCAATTTTTTGCCGCCGCGTGCCCGCAGATAACTGTCCACCTGATACAGGATCGGGATCGCGGTTGCGAACCCGGCCTGTCCGGCTACCGGCGTGCCGTCCGGACGACCGACCCACACCCCGATGGTATAACGGTTATTCACCCCCAGCGCCCAGGCATCACGGTAGCCGTAACTGGTGCCGGTTTTCCACGCCAGCGGCACATCCTGCGCCAGCCGGTCATCCGCCAGCGGACGCGTCTCTCCGGCCATCACCCGGCGCGTGATCCATGCCGCGCCTGGGGAGATCAGTTGCCGCTCTGCCAGCGGATCCTCCGGACGAAAACGCACCGGTGCCACTTTGCCCTGACGGGCAAACGCGCTGTAGGCGGCGATCAGCTGATCCATCCGTGCCCCTGTCCCGCCCAGGATCAACGACAGGTTCGGATCACTGCCGAGCGGAAAACGCAGTTCCAGACCGACATTACGCAGTTTGGCACTGAAACGCTTCGGACCATAAACATCCAGTAACTGAACCACCGGCAGATTCAGGGAGCGGCGCAGTGCCTCACTGACACTCACCGGTCCGCTGAACCCGGTATCAAAGTTGCCCGGCCGGTAATCATTAAAGCGGCGCGGCACATCCTGTAACAGGGATTCACTGTGGATCAGCCCCTCATCCATTGCCAAGGCATATAAAAATGGTTTCAGTGTGGAACCCGGCGAACGCCAGGCGCTGTTTACATCCACATGCCCGAAACGGGTGTCATCAGAGAAATCGATAGAGCCGACATAGCCCTTCACACTCATATCGAGGTTATCCACCACCATAATGCCGAGTGAGGTTTTCTCCGGCAGCTGATATTTGCGGTTGCGGGCCATTTCCTCCAGCTGACGCTGAATGGCGGGATTGATAGTGGTGCGGATCACCGGGTCTTTCACTCCCTGCGCCACACGCCGTGCCAGCAGCGGCGCGGAATGTGGCACCTGGCGCGGTGCCAGCCAGATACTCTCCTGCTTTAAATCGTCCACTTTTGACTGCGGCCACACCTCAAATTCGGCCAGCCGGTCAAGCACCTTATTACGGGCCGCTTCCGCGCGCTGCGGATAACGATCCGGGCGCAGACGGCTCGGTGCCTGCGGCAGAACCGCCAGCAGTGCTGCTTCTCCGGCGGTCAGTTCCGACGGTGGTTTGCCAAGATACATCCAGCTCGCCGCACCAATACCTTCTACCGTGCCGCCGTACGGGGCGCGGTTAAGATACATCTCCAGAATCTCATCTTTGGAATAGTGCCATTCCAGCTGAATGGTACGGAAAACCTGTTTCAGTTTGCCGGTCAGCGTGCGGTCATGAGGGTCGATCAGACGGGCGACCTGCATAGAGAGCGTGCTGCCGCCGGAGACAATACGTCCGGAGGTCAGATCCTGCAACGCCGCGCGGCCGATAGCCACCGGGTTGATGCCCGGGTGCTGATAGAAATAGCGATCTTCGTATGTCAGAAGCGCTTCAATAAATTCCGGTGATACATCCTTCAGTGTGACCGGGTAGCGCCACACGCCGTTACTGTCGGCGAAACGCCACAGCGGTGATCCGTCCTCAGCCGTAACCGTACGCGCCATCACCACCTCATCCAGCGGCAAAGGCCAGATTTTATCGGTCAGCCAGAGCAGCGGCGGTGTCAGAACCATTGTTATCAGGCCGGTCAGCGCGAGACGTTTAAACCACACTTTCATGTATCAAACCGCATTATCAGAGTTCTTAAGATAAAAATGCCCTTATAACAGACTATAAGGGCATAAAACCTATTTTGCTGCCGCAGCCCGGAGGCTGCGGACAACAAACGGCGCTGTTAACGAACCACTTCCAGTGTTGCCGGTGTCACACCGGTGGCGCGCCAGGACGGAATATACATCGATTCCACCTGTGGTGCAGGAACACTGTATTTACCCGGAGTGACCGCGCGGGCCAGATAGACCAGCGTCACCGGACGGTACTCTTCCACCGCCACCTGGGAGACAAAGCGATCATCACGGTACTCGGTATGGCGGATATTGGCCTGCTGCATATCCTGAATAGCTTCGGCCAGATTCGGCGCACTGTCAGCCAGACTTGCACTGGCTGCCGCCAGGTTCTGGTTTTCCAGCTCCAGACCGGCCGGTAACAGATCCACCACCAGCGCATCCGGCACGTTGCGGTCGGCCTGAATATCCAGACGAACAGCCACCAGATCACCGCTGCTCAGGTGGCCAATGCTGATCGGGTTACCGTTCAGATCCATATACGTCCGTTTGATCTTCAGCACTTCCGATGACGGATGTGGTGCCTGCAGCGGATAACCAGTGATATTGACACGACCGAACAGCTCCGTATCACCCCGGTTTGCCACACTGATACCGTTATTCAGCTGTGCGGCAGAGAGGGTTTCACGCAGCGCACTGTCACGGCTGACCGCCGGGGCCTGCCCGTTGATCAGGGCAGACCACGGTTTTTCGCTCTGATTAATGTACTGACGACCTGCCAGGTACAGCGCGTTGCTCTCCTGCGTGGAGAAGTAACGGTTATTCTGTATCTCTGCAGAAAGTGCCTGCAACTTGCCGTAACGCTGATCCGCATTGGAATCCGCCTCACTCAGCAGGGCAATAATCATGGCATCATCACGTATAGTGCTGCCGTAATCGCCGGTATAGACGCTGTCACGGTTTTTCATCACACCCAGACGGATGGCTTCATTACCGCGATCCGCATCACCCATTTTCTTCAGGGCGATACCCAACTGCACCAGAGCCAGTCCGCTTGCGGCATCATCACGGCGCTGATACACCTGACGCAGCGCCCCGAGCGGTGCTTTCTGCTGCTGTGCCAGCACATAACCGGCATAGGCCTGTACCGCAAAGCGCATCTGGTCGCTGTTGCCGTAATAGTTACTGCTGATCACCGAGCGATCCTGTAAATAGCGCAGCAGGCGGTTATTGGCATTGCTCATGGCATCTGCCGGAACCTCAAAGCCGCGCTGTCCGGCACGGAACAGGAAGTCAGTCGCATACGCGGTCAGCCACGGCTCTTCCGCACCGCTGTTATCCCACAGGGAGAAACTGCCGTCACTGCGCTGCATGCCGAGCAGATGCGGGATACCGGTCATCACCGCCTGACGGCGTCCGGCATCAGTCTGGGTTTTAATGCCCAGTTTTTTCAGTTCCGCTTCAGAGGAGTACAGGGACGGATACAGCCCGCTCACCGTCTGTTCCAGACAGCCGTACGGATAGGCATAGAGTTCACGGATGTAACGCGAGATATCAAGCGGCGGACGGCTGGTCAGCGTCATTTCACCGGACACGGTATTGGCGTCCAGATAGCCGATCTGATCTGCCGGTAACGCCCATTCCCCGCTATTGCCGAGTGACATCGAGTAAGAAACGGTTTCAGCCGGATACGCCGGACGCACGCCGATTTTCCAGCTGTTTTTGTAGGTGTTGCTGCTGTCATCAGGAAGTTTCAGCCCTTTGACCGTCATAAACACCTCACCCTGACCAAAGCCGTTGGCGGCTTCAACCGGGACATTCACGGAAGTGCGCTGACCTTTCGCCAGCGTGACTTCTTTCTCTGCTGCCCCTTTGAGATGCACCATGCCGTCCGCGCTGAAATTCACGGTCAGATTCTGTGTTTCATCGGTCAGGTTGGTCAGATCCAGTGTCAGCTGCGAACGGTCACCGCCGGCCATAAAGCGCGGCAGCGCCATCTGGCTGATCACCGGTGCGGCAACAATCACTTTATTCTGCGCATGACCGAAATCTTCATCCGTCCAGGCTTGTGCCATCAGGCGCAGTTCGCCGTTGAAATCCGGAATCGACAGGGTAACGGTACCTTCACCCTGTGCATTCAGTTCCACCGGTGCCGCCTGCTGCGCGATAATCTGCACGTCGGTCAGCGGTTTCAGGCCGCCGCGATCGAGGTCATCACCGCCGTCGCCCCCGAACCGCAGTGTGCCGAGACGACCGCTGCCCTCAATCAGCTGACCATAGACATCATACTGATCCACACTGTAGCGCTTGCGACCGAAGAAGGCGTCATACGGATCCGGTGTTTTGTAGTCGGTGATATTGAGCACACCGGTATCCACAGCGGAAATCAGTACATTTACTTTTTCCGGTGCCGGTTTGCCGTCCTGTGCTTTCGCTTTGATTTTAACGGTCAGATCCTGATTCGGACGGATGCGGGCCGGAGTATCCAGTGTCACATCAATCTTACGGCCCGGGTCGGCCATCGGGATATGCAGAATACCGACCGCACGCTTGACGGTCGCCTGACGGGAGCTGTCCCCCGGACGGACAACCACCGCCGTCGCGTACAGGTCGTGACGTGTCCACGCTTTGTTCAGCGGGATTTCCACATCGGTGCCGCCTTCCGGCACATCCACTTCCTGCCACCACAGCGGGCCGTCACTGGATTCCAGCAGCACATAACCTTTACCGGCCTGCGGTGCGGTCACATTCAGTTTTACTTTATCACCGGCGTGATAATTTGGTTTATCCAGTTTCAGTTTCACCTGATCCGGACGAACCGCGCCGGTACCGCCGGTGTTATCCTGCCAGGAGTATCCGGCCCAGAAACGCACACTGCTGGTCAGCCCGGTGGACGGATCCACCACTTCCAGGCGGTATGCCCCCCAGGAGACCGGGACGGTCACTTTTGCGGTACCGTCTTTGGCAATACTGATTTTGTCATCAGACATTACGAGGTCTTTCTGATCATACCCGGATGACCAGCCTTCGGAGTCAGACCAGCGCCAGTAATAATCACGGCGCTCATAAATCAGACGCGCATTCAGATCATCTGCTTTTAACTTATTACCCTGACGGTCGGTATAGACAATTTCAAATTCAGCCAGTGAATCTTCATCCATACTGTACTGCGACACATATTTGTCAGTACGGTAGTCGTAAACCTCTTTTTTGGCGAAGAGCGGACGGATACCGGCCATTTTCGCCGCAGGCCATACCGCGACATCGGCACGGCGGGTCACCGGACGACCGCCGGTCTCCATCAGGCTTGCCTGGAGGATCAATTTAAACGGCGATTTCACCTCTTTCCAGTAATCATTACTGATGGTGAATGCCAGCTCGCCGCCATCATCCATGGTTTCGTCGAATTCATCCAGGGTGCGGGTCAGGCTCGCTTCCTGAATGTCACCGAATTCAAAGCCCGGCAGTTTGGCGGACGCTTCACGATCCGGGCGCATAAACAGCTGTCCGGTCAGCTGATTACCGGCAGCAGGCGCACCATAGAGATAATGACCTTCAATTTCAAAGTCGGCAGACTGCTGTGTGGTGATCGGCTGTTTGTCAGTTTTGATTTCCATTGCCATACGCTCAGGCATGAAATCTTCCACATTGACGCTGTAGAAGCGCGGCGTGTTATCCCCGAGATCAAAACGCAGTGTCAGCTTACCGGTTTCAATGTTTTCCGGAATCGCATACTGATACTGATAAAGACCGTTTTCCGGCTGCCAGACGAAGGTGGAGGCTACCTGTCCGTCGTTTTTCAGCACATCCACTTTGACAGGCTGATCTTTCACCGGATGGCCGTCACCGTCGCGCAGCAGGCCGTTGATCACCAGGGTTTCCCCCGGACGATACAGATCACGCGGACCAAAGACGAAGAATTGTTTTGCATAGCCCTGCGGACCGGCGATATCAAACTCTGCCAGGTCAAGCGCCGGGTTTTTCAGGTCGATCATACTGGTCTGGCCGTTATTAATCGCCAGTAACAGCGCGGCATCCGCCCCGCGATCCAGTTTGGCATGACCGCTGCTGTCGGTTTCTGCTTTGCTGAGAAGCTGACCTTTGCTGTCGAGCAAACGGATTTCCACGCCTTTCAGCGCGCTGCCTTTCGCCAGCGACTGCGTAAAGACATCCAGTTCATTCAGGTAACTGTGCATGGACACGCCGATATCACTCAGGGTAAAGAGTGTGGCAGGCATGGTGTAGCTGTAGCGCCCGGCCTGCTGCATCACCGCCAGATACACGCCCTCTTCCTGTAACGGCTTGATATCCTTCAGCGGGATCTGCATATTTTCGCGGGTGTTTTTCTGCGGATTGAGATCAAAACGCCCGGTATAGACCAAATCGGTATTATTCAGCAGATCATCCGAATTCCAGTACTGGAGATTGTTGCCGTACTGCCAGCTTGCGAGGAAAGAGGCCAGAGAATCCGGTTTGATGCGGTAGAAATTAACATCAATACTGTCCACGTTCAGCGCGAATACCGGTAATCCCTGTAAGACATCTGCCGGGAACAGTGAGCCGCGGCTGGCAAAGCCGACACTCGGCACCACATCCGCAGTGGTCAGTTTTAAATCGTAACCGTTAACCAGTGTGCGCTCATTGATACCGCGCACGCCGCGATCGATACTCAGCTGCAATTCCCGTGACGGCGGCAGATGGCGCATACGCAGTTCCATCAGATTATCCGACAGCTCCCAGGCACCTTCCAGCTTACCGTTTTTCACGTCCACCAGACGGGCAAACTGACTGAAATCCTGGTTCGGATCCAGCGGAACGGAGAAGGTCACCACCATCGTATTTGCGCCGTCAAGCTGGATCTCAGAGGCGTCGATGATAGTCACATCTTTCCAGGCATAGCGCTTACTCAGCTCTGCCAGTGATGCAGCATCCTGTGTTTTTTTCGCAGACGGGGAGGAAACAGATGAGGAAGACGGGTTTTCTTTATTATTAGCCGGCGTGCTGTCATTACTGCCCGCCGCCGTGGTGTTACTGCCGGTGTCATCACAACCCATGAGCGCCAGCGCTGAAGCAAGCAGCACTGCAATGCAGCGTTTTTTGCCGGGAGCCTGTCCTGCAATCGGAGAACGCATAATCAATCCTTTCTGGTGAGCCCGGAAAACGGGCACTTGTTCGGTATTATTTCACGAAGTGTAAACAAAGCCTAAACAAGCGTATAGTGCATTATTCTGAATATATGCACTATACATATTCACCATCCGGATAAATTATTGTTACGCTTCTGTTACCGGAATGGCATTGCGCAGCCAGCCACCAAGGCGGCGCTGATAAAATGCCTGAATGTGTTGTGTAAGGAAGTGTGTCAGCCCGTCATTCTCATCCGGGTTTAACAGACAAAAATCAATATGTTCCCCGTCAGCGAGGTGCTCCATCGCAGCCTCTGCCGCCTGGCGGATCACGGTATCCGCATCCTGTTCTTCGCTGAGTTCCAGCACAATCAGCAATACCGGTTCATCCGCGACAGTATTGTTTTTTTCGGCTGCCATTACCCAAAATGCACGGCGCACCGGTTTGTGCTGTTTAAACACACCGGTCAGTGCATCAAGCACCGCATCCGGTTTGTTCTCCGGCACACTCAGCAGCAGTGCGCTGCCCTGTTCAATCATTACTTCCTGTACCGGGAGTGTATCCGCCATTACAGAACTCCTTATTTCAGCATCTGTCTTCTTAAATATCACAGAAAAACGGTCACATGTTTATGTGACCGTTTTACCGCAGAATCAGCAGGGCAATGCCCGGTTACTGTCCGGCTTTTTTCAGCAGCAGTGCCGCCACGGTGCGTACACCATAGCCGGTGGCTCCCGCAGACCATAAGTCTGACGGTGCTTTGCGGTAAGTGGCTGAGCAGTCAATGTGCAGCCAGTTTTTGCGGTAATCTTCCACAAAGTGAGACAGGAATGCCGCTGCGGTACTTGCCCCGGCAGTATTCGGTGCCCCGGTGTTGCTCAGATCAGCAAAGGAGGACGGCATCTGACGGCGGTGGAATTCTGCCAGCGGCAGACGCCAGAACATCTCTTTTTCCTGATCAGCGGCTGACATCAGTTCATTGTACAGCGCATCATCGAAGCTCATCACCGCGTGATAGTCGTTACCGACGGCTGTTTTCGCCGCCCCGGTCAGGGTCGCTGCATCGATGATAAACCCGGCGTTATCTTTGTCCGCTTCAATCAGACCATCCGCCAGTACCAGACGCCCTTCCGCATCGGTATTCATGATTTCAACGGATTTACCGTTGCTGTAACGGATAATATCACCCAGTTTGAAGGCATTACCGCTCACCAGGTTATCCGCGATACACAGATACAGTTTGACGCGCTTTTGCAAGCCGCGGCTGATAGCCATTGCCAGTGCGCCGGTCAGGGTGGCAGCGCCGCCCATATCGGATTTCATGGAGTCCATGGAAGAGGACGGTTTCAGGCTGTAGCCGCCGGAATCAAAAGTAATCCCTTTACCGACCAGGCTGGCAAACACCGGCGCGTTTTCCTGTTTGCCCGGATTGTAATCCAGCGCCAGCAGTACCGGCGGACGCACAGAGCCGCGACCGACGGTGTGGATCCCCATATAGCCCTGCTCGCGTAAATCGTCCCCTTTGATGATACGGTAACCGACAGAATTGCAGGAAACGCCGCACAGCAGATCAACCGCACGCTGCGCCAGCTGTTCCGGGCTCAGTTCTTCCGCCGGGGTGTTAATGATATCGCGTACCCAGTCAATGATACGAATACGGTGTTCCAGTTCGGTTTTATCCGCTTCAGGTAATTCCGGCCATTCAATCGAGCGTGCGCCTTTCGGACCACGGAAGCCCTGCCAGAAGGCCCAACTGGTTTCCAGATCCCAGTTGCTGCCGCTCAGCACCACATTGCGGATGCCCTGACCGTCGATTTTGCGGCCCGCGCTCTGCACGGCGCACAGCATCCCTTTACGGCTTAAATGAACCGTCATTCCTTTGTCAGTCGCGCTGACCAGGGCTTTTTCTCCCCACGCCGGAGAAGCAGGTTCATACGATAAGGTTACAGGCATGATGAGTTGCGTCATTTCGTTCTCTCTTTTGACTTTTAGACTGCCGTAACAGTCAGATTTTTTTGAGGAATGCACGGCGTGCCGGTCTGCACAGGAGGCGGTAACAGCATACGCGCATCAGAGACCGCACGCTAACACAATTGTGCGGCCTGATGCGCGTAACAAAAGACATCATTCAAATTCGTCGAGCCAGACTAACAAAATTGCTTCTAACACTTTTTCGTTAGATTTTTCCGGTGCATCGTCAAATTCGTCCAGTTCGCAGATCCACTGGTGCATATCGGTGAAACGCACGGTTTTCGGATCCGTGTCAGGGTACAGATCATACAGTGCTTCGCCGATTTCACGGCTGTCCTGCCATTTCAGTCCCATTTCAGGCTCCTTTATCAGTGCTCACGCGCATGGTTGATGGTGTATTTCGGAATTTCCACCACCAGGTCTTCATCCGCGACTTTTGCCTGGCAGCTCAGACGGCTTTCCGGCTCCAGTCCCCAGGCTTTGTCCAGCATGTCATCTTCCAGCTCACTGCTCTCTTCCAGGGAGTCAAACCCTTCGCGGACGATACAGTGGCAGGTGGTGCAGGCACATGATTTCTCACAGGCATGTTCAATTTCGATACCGTTACGCAGGGCAACATCCAGAATTGACTCACCTTCATTTGCGTCGTATACCGCACCTTCAGGGCATAATGACTCATGCGGTAAAAAAACAATCTTAGGCATAATCTTCCCGTTATATCTCATCCACAGAGTGGCCCGCGAGTGCCTTGCGGACAGAATTGTCCATCCGGCGTGCCGCGAATACCTGTGTTTGCTTGTCCAGTTGTTTAATTGCGTTTTCAATGGCGGCTGGTGAGTCGCCTTCAACGCTCTCAATAAGCGCACCGACTGCCGCATCAATAGCCGCATTTTCATCGTCGCTCAGTAAATTGCCATCCTCTGAAAGTGCCTGAGTCAGGCTCTCCAGCAGGCGGGCGGCTTCCACTTTTTGTTCCGCCAGACGGCGGGTGGATAAATCGTTTTCTGCGTTTTCGAGTGAATCTTTGATCATCCCGGCGATATCGGTATCGCTCAGGCCGTAAGACGGTTTTATCTGGACTGAGGCCTGCACACCGGTGGATTTCTCCAGTGCGCTGACACTCAGCAGCCCGTCCGCATCCACCTGGAAGGTGACGCGGATATGGGCGTTACCGGCGGCCATCGGCGGGATACCGCGCAGGGTGAAACGCGCCAGGGAACGGCAGTCGCTGACCATTTCCCGCTCGCCCTGTAACACATGAATGGTCATGGCGGTCTGACCATCTTTAAAGGTGGTGAATTCCTGGGCACGGGCCGCCGGGATGGTGGTATTGCGCGGAATGACTTTTTCCACCAGGCCGCCCATGGTTTCCAGCCCCAGCGAGAGCGGGATCACATCCAGCAACAGCATGTCACTGTCCGGTTTGTTACCGGCCAGAATATCCGCCTGAATCGCGGCACCGATAGCAACCACTTTATCCGGGTCAATCGAAGTCAGCGGCTCTTTGCTGAAGAACTCACCGACCAGCTCACGCACCAGCGGTACGCGGGTTGACCCGCCGACCATCACCACTTCGCGGACTTCATCCTGATCCGTTCCCGCATCTTTCAGGGCACGGCGGCAGGTCATCAGGGTTTTTCTGACCAACGGACGAATGCGTTCCTCAAACATGTCACGGGTCAGTACACCCTGCCAGCCATCCAGTGTAATTGTGGTTTGTGCGGCATCGGACAGTGCAATTTTAGCTTCCGCCGCCGCGTTTAATACTTCGCGGTGCTGCGAATGCCCCTGCGACTGAATGCCGCGTTGTTCATAAATCCAGTCAGCGATCAGGTTATCGAAATCATCGCCGCCGAGCGCGGTATCACCGCCGGTCGCCAGCACTTCAAACACACCACGGCTCAGACGCAGCACAGAGATATCAAACGTACCGCCGCCGAGATCATAAACCGCAATCACCCCTTCCTGACCGGAATCCAGTCCGTAGGCGATAGCTGCCGCTGTCGGCTCATTCAGCAGACGCAACACGTGTAACCCGGCAAGACGGGCAGCATCTTTGGTGCCCTGACGCTGCGCATCATCGAAATAGGCAGGGACGGTGATCACCACGCCATCCAGTTCACCGCCAAGGGTTTCCTGCGCGCGCTGTGCCAGCACGGACAGAATATCCGCCGAAACACGGACAGGATCTGTCAATCCGGCTGCGGTGCGGATGATTGGCAGGCCGTTTTCGCCCGCCTGTAACTGATACGGTAAATCAGGGTAGCGCTGCGTGATATCGGTCAGTGAGCGTCCCATCATGCGTTTGACAGAGATAATGGTATTCTGAGGATCTGCCGCTGCGTTTGCACGGGCATCCCAGCCGACCAGGCGGCTGTCCGCGCTGTACTGCACGACAGAAGGCAGTAAATAACGCCCTTCGTGGTCGGGCAGCACGTCTGTTTCACCACTGCGCACAGTGGCGACCAGTGAATGAGTGGTGCCTAAATCAATACCCGCAGCAAGGCGGCGCTGATGCGGGGCGGGAGCCTGTCCCGGTTCGCTGATTTGTAACAGTGCCATATTTTCCCCTAGAAACTGTCGAGCAAACGTTCTTCAAGATTTTCAATTTGTTGCGTCAGTTTACTTAAAAATCGTAATTTACGCACGCTGTCCGCCGCAGCGGCCCACTCTTCGTCATCCAGCTGACGAATCATCTCTGCCATCCGGGTTTTTGTCATTTTAGTGATAATGGCAGCAAAACCGGCCAGTTCATCACTGTCCTGTTTCTGTTCAATGATATCGAGGGCTTCGCGCAGCTCCAGCTGCTCCATCAGAAATGCGGTATCATGCATTGTGTGCTGTTCATTATTGATATCAATATCATGTAACAGCAGCATATATTCCGCACGTTTCAGGGGATGTTTCAGGGACTGATAGGCGTCATTGATGGTCGCGGCCATCGTCAGTGCCTGCGCTTGTTCTTTCGCATCACCGGCAGCAAATCTGTCCGGGTGATACTGGCGCTGCAAATCCTGATAACGACCGGCAAGTACCTGAGTGTCAAGGTCATAACGCACAGGCAGGCTGAACAGGGAAAAATAGTTCATCGTGTTCTCTTCGCGGATAAATGGATCAGTTAAACGTGGAAACTCTCGCCGCAGCCGCATTCGCTGTTGACGTTCGGGTTATTGAATTTAAACCCTTCGTTTAACCCTTCCTTCACGAAATCCACTTCCGTACCGTCAAGATACACAATACTTTTTCCGTCGATGATCACTTTTACGCCGTGATCTTCAAAGACGACATCATCTTCATTAATGACATCGGCAAATTCAAGTACGTAAGCCATACCAGAGCAACCGGAGGTTCTCACGCCTAACCGCAGACCTACTCCTTTACCACGGTTTGCCAGAAAACTGGTGACCCGGTTTGCCGCACTTTCTGTAAGAGAAACGGACATTACACACCTCGCTCTATAAACCAGTATGGCGGATGACCGATGAGATCAGTATCCGCCATTATTTTATTGTTTTACCTGCTGCATATCAGCAGCGGCGGGCTATTAGTTGCCCCGGCGTTTACTTTTGTAATCCGCAATTGCTGCTTTGATCGCATCTTCAGCCAGAATCGAGCAGTGAATTTTCACCGGCGGTAATTCCAGTTCTTCCGCAATCGCGGTATTTTTGATGGCTTCTGCTTCATCCAGGGTCTTCCCTTTCATCCACTCAGTCACCAGTGAGCTTGACGCAATCGCCGAGCCGCAGCCGTAGGTTTTGAAACGCGCGTCTTCAATCACGCCGTTATCGTCAACTTTGATCTGTAACTTCATCACGTCACCACAGGCCGGTGCCCCCACCATGCCGCTGCCGACAGTCGGGTCTTCGTTGTCGAATGAGCCGACGTTGCGCGGGTTTTCGTAGTGATCGATTACTTTATCGCTATAAGCCATTGTTTATACTCCTGAAACCGTCTGATTAGTGGTGTGACCATTCAATGCTGTTAATATCAACACCTTGCTTGTGCATTTCCCACAGCGGGGAAAGATCGCGCAGGCGGCCAATTGCGTTATGGATAAGTTTGATAGCATAGTCAATCTCTTCCTCTGTCGTGAAACGACCCAGAGAGAAGCGGATTGAGCTGTGCGCCAGTTCGTCGGTCATACCCAGGGCACGCAGAACATAAGACGGCTCCAGGCTGGCGGACGTACAGGCAGAACCGGATGATACCGCGAGGTCTTTCAGCGCCATCATCAGGGATTCACCCTCAACATAGTTGAAACTGACGTTAAGAATATTCGGTGCGGAATGCTCCGGGCAACCGTTCAGATAAGTTTCTTCGATATCTTTGATACCGTTCCACAGACGCATACGCAGTGCGGACAGACGCTCAGCTTCCGCGGCCATCTCTTCTTTGGCGATACGGTAAGCTTCACCCATACCGACAATCTGATGCACTGCCAGAGTACCTGAACGCATACCGCGCTCGTGACCACCACCGTGCATCTGCGCTTCAATGCGGATACGCGGCTTGCGGCGGACATACAGTGCGCCGATACCCATCGGGCCGTAAATCTTATGGCCGGAGAAGGACATCAGATCCACTTTCAGTTTGCTTAAATCAACCGGGACTTTACCGACGCTCTGGGTGGCATCCACATGGAAAATGATCCCTTTGCTGCGGCACAGTTCACCGATAGCGCCGATATCCTGAATCACACCAATTTCGTTATTCACATGCATGATGGAAACTAAAATGGTGTCCTCACGCATTGCGGCTTCGAGTTCAGCCAGGTCGATCAGGCCATTACGCTGCGGCGCAAGATAGGTCACTTCAAACCCTTCGCGCTCTAACTGACGGCAGGTATCGAGTACCGCTTTGTGCTCAGTTTTACAGGTAATAATGTGCTTGCCTTTTTTCTCATAGAATTTGGCAGCCCCTTTGATCGCCAGGTTGTCAGACTCGGTGGCACCGGAAGTAAACACGATTTCACGCGGATCAGCACCGACCAGATCAGCAATCTGGTTACGGGCAATATCGACGGCCTCTTCGGCCTGCCAGCCAAAGCGGTGGGAACGTGACGCCGGGTTGCCGAAGATGCCGTCCATTGTGAGGCATTGCATCATTTTTTCAGCAACACGCGGATCAACCGGGGTGGTTGCTGAGTAATCTAAATAAATCGGTAATTTCATCGCTCAATTGCTCCATGAACTACGGTTGCGTTGTTAACGCAGGTTTCTGCTTATGCTTGCAGATTGATAATCGTTTCGTTAATTGCCAGATTATGTGCACGACGTTTATCATCCTGGCGATCAGCAACATCAATCACTTCTTTATGATTTACTAACTCTTCCAGACTGATACTGCTTAGGAAATCAGTAATACGGTCACTCAGGTCACGCCACAGCGCGTGTGTCAGACAGCGGTCACCGCCCTGACAGCCTTCCCGGGTTCCCTGACAGCGGGTCGCATCAACGGATTCATCGACGGCTGAGATGACCTGAGCAATGAAAATTTCACCGGCACCGCGTGCCAGAAGATACCCGCCGCCCGGCCCGCGAACGCTGGAAACCAGCTCGTTTTTACGCAGACGGGAGAAGAGTTGCTCAAGATAAGAGAGGGAGATACCCTGACGTTCAGAAATGTCAGCCAGTGGTACGGGCCCCTCATGGGAGTGCAGCGCTACGTCGAGCATAGCGGTTACCGCATAGCGCCCTTTTGATGTCAGTCTCATAACCGGATCCCCGTGATAAATGGTGAAGAAATTGTGTCATTCCTGAGTAATTTAGTCAACTATTTAACCCAGTAATTTACTCAACTATTTTTTCGCCCATTTCTCAACAGAAGTCAGGATACCCCGCAGGATATTCAGCTCCTGTGTTTCCGGATGCGCGCGGGTAAATAAGCGGCGCAGACGGTTCATAATCTGACCCGGGTGTGCTTTGCGGATAAAACCGGATTCATTGAGAACCGATTCCAGATGCGTGTAAAACCGCTCCATATCATCCGCCGGCGGATAGTGTACCTCATCTGCCTCATCATTATTTGCCGGTTCGCTCTCAGTTTGAGAGGCAAGAAATGCCATCCGGATCTCATAACTGACCAGTTGCACCGCCATTGCCAGGTTCAGCGAGCCGTATTCCGGGTTGGTCGGAATATAAAGGTGATAATTACACTTCTGTAATTCATCGTTGGTCAGCCCGACCCGTTCACGGCCGAAAATAATCGCGACCGGTGCGGTCTGTGCGATTTTAACACTTTTTTCCCCGCATTCACGCGGTTCAACCATCGGCCACGGCAGCGTACGCGACCGGGCACTGGTGCCGATCACCAGTTCACAGCCGGCAATCGCCTCATCCAGAGTACTGACAATTTTTGCATTGCCGATAACATCACTGGCACCGGCAGACAGCGCGATGGCGTGCGAGTCCGGTTGTACCTGCGGATTGACCAGATAAAGGTTGGATAACCCCATTGTTTTCATCGCCCGCGCAGCGGAGCCCATATTGCCTGTATGTGAGGTTTCCACCAGGACGATTCGGATATTTTCGGACATAACACACTTTCTTTGAGAAATTATCGCAATATCTTAACACAAGAATAGTCAGATTGACGATCACCTGTTATACTCTGCCGCGTTTATTTTCGTTCTTTAACATCCCGGTGGACAACCCCATGCATCCGATGCTTACCATCGCCATACGTGCTGCACGTAAGGCCGGCAACCTGATTGCCAAACACTATGAAATGCCTGACACTGTTGAGACTACTCAGAAAGGTGCCAATGACTTTGTGACTAATATAGATCGCGAAGCCGAGCAGATGATTATCGAGATCATCCGCAAATCTTATCCGGCACATACCATTATTTCTGAAGAGTGCGGCCTGTCGGCCGGCGAAGAAAGCGACATGGAATGGGTTATTGATCCCCTGGATGGCACCACCAACTTCGTTAAACGTCTCCCGCACTTCGCGGTATCTATCGCATTCCGTATCAAAGGCCGCACTGAAGTGGCGGTTGTTTACGATCCGATGCGTAACGAATTATTCTCTGCTGTCCGTGGTCAGGGCGCACAGTTAAACGGCTACCGTCTGCGCGGCGCCACTGCCCGTGATCTCGACGGCGCGGTACTGGCGACCGGCTTCCCGTTCAAAGCCAAACACCACGCTGATACCTATATCAAAATTCTCGGCAAACTGTTCACCCGTTGTTCAGATTTCCGCCGCACCGGCTCTGCCGCACTGGATCTGGCGTATCTCGCTGCCGGCCGTGTGGACGGTTTCTTTGAAATCGGCCTGAAACCATGGGATTTCCTCGGCGGTGAACTGCTGGTCCGTGAAGCGGGCGGTATCGTTACTGATTTCACCGGTGATCACCGTTATATCGACAGCGGTAACATCGTTGCAGGCAGCCCGCGCGTGGTCCGCGAACTGCTGGCAGAAATGCGTGATGAGCTGACTGAGTCACTGAAACGCTGATTCTGTTCCGCCAGATGTGAAAAAGGGTTATGACTTTCGTCATAACCCTTTTTTATTATGCGTTTTCCGGGGTCTGCGGCCGGACTTTCGGGCGCAGGAACAGCGCAGGAACCACCGTCAGCGCCATCAGATAAAATATTCCGCCGTGGATATCCTCATACAGATACCCCGCCACCAGCGTCATCACCGCAATCGCCCCGCCCATTGCCAGCGCGGAATACGCCGCCTGTAACGGAATGATTTCCGTGGATTTGCGCGCACCGATAAAGCGCATCGCCGCCAGATGGCATACAGTATAGGTGCCGCTGTGCAGGATCTGCGCCACAATCAGCACCGGCAGCGCCGCCGACATGCCCAGCAGTGACCAGCGCAGAATACCGCAGATACCGGAAAGCAGTAACAGGCTGGCCGCACTCCAGCGGCGGAACAGTTTATTACTGAAGGTAAAGACAATCACTTCCGCCACCACGCCCAGTGACCAGAGATAACCAATCGCGGCATCAGAATAGCCGACTTTCTGCCAGTAAATCACACTGAAACCGTAATAAGCGGCATGTGCCCCCTGTAACAGACTCACACACAGCAGAAAACGAACAACGGCATTATCTTTCAGCAGAACACGGAAACTCACCTGCGGCCCGCGCTGTTTCATTTCCCCGGACGGCATAATGCGCGGACGCAGCAGCGACGTCAGCAGCAGTGAACCGGTACTGACCACTAATGCTGCCAGGATCACCTCATGCTTCCAGATATCCATCAGCATCCCGGTAACCGAGGTGGCAATGATAAAGGCCACTGAACCCCAGACACGGATCGAGCCGTAGTCCATCGGGAACTGTTTTTGCCAGGTCGCGGCGAGAGAATCCCCCAGCGGGATCATCGGGGAGAAAAAGAGGTTGAATCCGGCCATGACAAAGAAGAGCCAGAGCCAGTGCGAGCCGAAATAAAACGCCACCGCGAACAGAAAAGCGCAGAGCGCCATCAGCCTCAGGGCAAAAATCAGCCGTGACGGATCTTTAAACAGCGGTGTGATAAACAGGCTGCCAACGAAACGCGCCACCAGCCCCACACTGAGCAGCATACCGACCGTTGCCACATCATGCCCTTCACCTTTCAGCCATGCGCCCCAGTAGGGAAGAAAAATTCCGTAGGAAAAAAAATACGTAAAATAATCAAGCGCCAGCCAGAGCGATGACGGAACAAACATCTGCCTCTCCTTTCAGGAATACAAAAAACCCGCTCGCGGCGAACGAAGCGGGTTTTGGTTACATCAGATTGGTAACGCGATTATGCGTAAACCGGATATTTCGCGCAGATAGCCAGAACTTTTTGTTTCACAGCTTCAATGGTCGCTTCATCATTGAGGTTATCTAGCACGTCACACATCCAGCCGGCCAGTTCACGGGCTTCTGCTTCTTTGAAGCCGCGGCGGGTAATTGCCGGGGAACCGACACGGATACCGGAAGTCACAAACGGGCTCTTCGGATCGTTCGGTACACTGTTTTTGTTGACAGTGATGTTAGCACAGCCCAGTGCAGCATCGGCATCTTTACCGGTGATGTCTTTGTCGACCAGATCCACCAGGAACAGATGGTTCTCAGTACCGCCGGACACCACTTTATAACCACGGTTCAGGAAGACTTCAACCATTGCTTTGGCATTTTTCACAACCTGGACCTGATTTGCTTTAAATTCAGGCTCCATTGCTTCTTTTAACGCCACTGCTTTACCGGCGATAACGTGCATCAGCGGACCACCCTGGTTGCCCGGGAATACCGCTGAGTTCAGTTTTTTGTACAGATCTTCATCACCGCCTTTCGCCAGGATCATCCCGCCGCGCGGACCCGCCAGGGTTTTGTGCGTGGTGGTGGTGACAACGTGAGCATGCGGAACCGGGTTAGGATAAACACCCGCAGCAACCAGACCGGCTACGTGGGCCATATCAACAAACAGGTAAGCACCGATGCTGTCAGCGATTTCGCGCATTTTCGCCCAGTCAACCACACCGGAATAAGCAGAGAAGCCGCCGATGATCATTTTCGGCTGATGTTTTTTCGCCTGTTCAGCGACATCGTCATAATCGATTTTACCGGCAGAATCGATACCGTAAGGGACGATATTGTACAGTTTACCGGAGAAGTTTACCGGAGAGCCGTGAGTCAGGTGACCGCCTTCCGCTAAATTCATCCCTAATACAGTATCGCCCGGTGACAGCAGTGCGGAGTACACTGCAACGTTAGCCTGGGAGCCTGAGTGCGGCTGAACGTTGGCATAATCTGCGCCGAACAGTTCTTTTGCACGGTCAATCGCCAGTTGTTCCACGATATCCACATATTCGCAGCCGCCGTAGTAGCGTTTGCCCGGATATCCTTCCGCATATTTGTTGGTGAGCTGGGAGCCCTGAGCTTCCATAACGCGCGGGCTGGTGTAGTTCTCAGAGGCAATTAATTCAATGTGCTCTTCCTGACGACGATCTTCGTCTTTCATCGCCTGCCAGAGTTGTGGGTCGTAATCTGCAATATTCATTTCACGCTTTAACATTCGCTTCTCCTGACTCGCCTGATGCCGATAAAAAAACACCCCTTTCCGGGGACGAATGCCCTACAGTGTAAACCCTTTTTCTGAATTGAGATAGCCCCGGAAACAAAAAATACGCAAACGATTGCATGTCGGTAAAATCAGGTAATTAGCATACTTATTATTTCATAAGAATATCCTGTCCATCGGACACAATACCGGATTTGTGATCCCCCCTTACCCACGCTCACTGATCAATTTCGCTATTTTCAGCGGATTTTCAGAAACAGCAGAAAAATTTGCGCTTTACAAATTCTGCCCTGCATTATAAGTTGCATAAAAAATACATGTTATAAATTTCACACTGATGTGATGCTTTTTCAGGAGCCCTGCTATGCTCGATGCACAAACTATCGCCACCGTAAAATCCACTGCCCCGCTGATTGCCGCCACCGGCCCGAAACTGACCGCCCATTTTTATGACCGTATGTTTCGTCAGCATCCGGAATTAAAAGATATCTTCACCATGAGCCACCAGCAGAATGGTGCGCAGCGTGAAGCGTTGTTTAATGCGGTCTGCGCCTATGCCATGAATATTGATAACCTCGGCGCACTGGGCGCGGCAGTGGAAAAAATTGCCAATAAACATGCCAGTCTGATGATCAAACCTGAGCATTACCCGATTGTCGGGGAAAACCTGCTTGCCACCATTGAAGAGTTACTCAATCCGGGTGAAGAAGTGCTGACCGCCTGGGGTAAAGCGTATGGCGTACTGGCAGATATCTTTATTCAGCGTGAAGCCGGGTTATATCAGGAAAAAGCGGCGTCACAGGGCGGATGGGAAGGACTGCGTGAATTCCGCGTGATCCGCAAACAGCCGCAGAGTGAACTGATCACCAGTTTTGAACTGGCACCGGTTGATGGCAAGCCTGTCGCGGATTACCGTCCGGGGCAGTATATCAGTGTCTATATCAATGACGAGGCGCTGGAAAATCAGGAAATCCGCCAGTACTCTCTGACACAGGCACCGGACGGTAAAACCTACCGTATTGCGGTCAAACGTGAGGACAAAGGCACGATTTCCGGCTGGCTGCACGCCAATGTGCAGGAAGGTGATGTGATCAGACTGACGCCGCCGCTGGGGGATTTCTTCCTGGAAGCAAAAAAAGAAACGCCGGTGGTTCTGATTTCCGCCGGGGTCGGCTTAACACCAATGATGGCTATGCTGCAAACACTCACCGCACAACAGCATCCGGCGGACGTGACCTGGCTGCATGCGGCAGAGCACGGCGGTGTGCATGCCTTTGCGGAGGAAGTAAACCGGTTTGGTGCTCAGCTGCCGGCGTTCAGCCAGACCGTCTGGTACAGAGAGCCGCGTGCTGATGAAGCGCATCCGCACCTGACCGGGCTGATGGATTTAACCGCTCAGCAGGATATCCTGCTCAGTAAAACCCGCCATTATTACCTGTGCGGCCCGGTGGCCTTTATGCAGCACATTGCGCGTCAGCTGACCGCCATGGGCGTCAGTGCAGACCAGATCCATTATGAATGTTTCGGTCCGCACAAAGTTTTATAATCGCGACAGAACAACAATAACAACACGCTGAGTATTCAGCGTATGTGCTGAAGTAAATGCACATTTGAGTAACAGTGACATAACCGCCGAATTTATATCTATCCCATCCTTTCGCCCGGTTCACTGTTACTCTTTTTTTTATCTGTCAGTTCTTATACCGTGCCCGGTTCGCACATTTTTTTACTGCCTGTGAGAAATACATCACCTTGGCTGAATTAATACACGTTTCCAGCTCGTCACGTTCTTCTTTATTTAAATTCATCCCGGAAACCTGCGCAAACAGCGCCGGCAATTCATGCTGACCGGGGTCTTTCAGTGCTGACTGCAGAATAATAATACCGGCCATCACCAGCATAATCACCACCGCACATACCGCAACGATCCATTGTATTACCCGCACATGTATTGCCCGCACTGCCTTCTCCTTTTGCTGACAGATAAAAAAATCCGGCGGTGTCAGAAATAACAGCCGCCGGATAAGTATGATTTGCAGGGATGCTCAGCAGAACTCAGATAGCATCTTCATCCTGTTCCCCGGTACGGATCCGGACAACCTGTGCCACATCGAACACAAAGATTTTACCGTCACCGATTTTGCCGGTCTGCGCCGTCTGCATAATGGTTTCCACGCAGGTTTCCAGAATGTCATCGGCGACAACAATTTCAATTTTCACCTTCGGCAGAAAATCCACCATATATTCCGCGCCGCGGTACAGTTCGGTATGCCCTTTCTGACGACCGAACCCCTTCACCTCTGTTACGGTCATCCCAGTGATCCCGACTTCAGCCAGGGCTTCGCGGACATCATCGAGTTTAAACGGCTTAATAATTGCCTCAATCTTTTTCATTGTCAGATCCTGTTACCAATTTTTGCGGCCAAACCCGGATGTAATCGGGTAACGGCGATCTTTGCCAAAGTTCCGGGCGGTAATGCGCGGTCCTACCGGTGACTGGCGGCGTTTGTATTCATTAATATCCACCAGCCGGATAACCTTGCGGACCACCGCTTCATCAAACCCGGCGGCGATCAATTCATCGGCGGACATGTCTTTTTCAACATACCCGGCCAGCAGAGCGTCAAGGATGTCATACGGCGGCAGACTGTCCTGATCCAGCTGACCCGGCGCCAGTTCTGCTGACGGCGGACGGGTAATAACCCGCTCCGGAATCGCCGGAGAGAGTGTGTTGCGGTATCTTGCCAGCTCAAACACCATGGTTTTCGGCACATCTTTCAGGACATTAAAGCCCCCGGCCATATCCCCGTACAGTGTGGAGTAACCGACAGCGCACTCGCTTTTATTACTGGTGGTCAGCACAATGCGGCGGCGCTTATTAGACATTGCCATCAGGATCACAGCACGGCAGCGGGCCTGTAAATTCTCTTCGGTGGTATCGGCCGGTGTTCCGGCGAATTTCGGCGCCAGTTCGTGCATAAAGGCGTCAAACATCGGCTCAATCGACACCACATCAAATTCCACCCCCAGCAGCTCTGCCTGCTCACGGGCATCGTGGATGCTGATATCGGAGGTGTAGCGGAACGGCATCATCACCGCCTGCACTTTATCTCTGCCCAGTGCATCCGCGGCAATCGCAACGGTCAGGCCGGAGTCTATCCCGCCGGACAGACCCAGCAGCGCCCCCTGAAAACCGTTTTTGCGGACATAATCCCGTGTCGCCAGCACCAGCCCCTGATAAACCTGAGCCAGAACAGACAATGACGGTGCCGGATCCGCCATCGGCGTGATCGTTAAATCCGTAAACTGACACTGCGCGATTTGCTCTGAAAACGCCGCAAGACGATGCGTTACACTGCCATCTGCGGCGAAAACTGCAGAATCACCATCAAAAATCAGCTCATCCTGGCCGCCGACCTGGTTGAGATAGACCAGCGGCAGCCCGGTACGGCGGCAGTGCGCCTGTATCAGTACATCCCGGGTATCAATTTTATCAGTGGAATACGGTGACGCATTCAGTGTCAGAATGATTTCCGCACCCGCCGCTTTCAGGGCATCCACCGGGCCGTCAGTCCAGATATCCTCACAAATGAGTAACCCGAGGCGATAACCGCGAAAATCGATTACACAGGTTTCTGTCCCTGCCGTAAACCAGCGTTTTTCATCAAACACACCGTAGTTCGGCAGTTCCTGTTTGAAATAGCGTGCGCGGAGTGCCCCTTTCTCAAAGAACGAGAGGGCATTATAGATGTGACCGTTTTCCTGCCACGGGTGCCCCACCAGCACAGCACAGTCACCGCTGGCCTGTTGGATCAGGGTGAGGCTCTGCACTATCCGCTGATGAAAATCAGGACGGAAAACCAGGTCTTCCGGTGAATACCCGGACAATGCCAGTTCTGAAAACATGACCAGATCAGCCCCTGCCGCCCGCTGTTCCGCCATGGTTTTCAGAATACGTTCACCATTGCCTTCGATATCTCCGACCAGAAAATTCAGTTGGGCCAGGGCGATATTAAGTGTACGACGCATAAAATCCTGTTCTCCCGGGATAGATCTCACCGTATGTAAAAATTAATAATAAAACAGCTAATAATGAAGATGATAGCAAAATGTGCCGGTTCGCACCGATTCTTTGCTTATTCTTTAAAGTCGGCCGCATCCAGCTCATGCCGGGACAGTAATTTATAGAACTCTGTCCGGTTACGCCCCGCCAGACGGGCTGCATTGGTCACGTTACCTTTGGTCATCTGGAGAAGTTTGCGTAAATAGTTGAGTTCAAACTGGTTACGGGCTTCCGCAAAGGTCGGCAATGCCGTGTTTTCCCCTTCCAGCGCCTGTGTCACCAGCGCCTCACTGATCACCGGTACGGTAGACAGCGCCACGCACTGCTCGATAACGTTCAGCAGCTGACGGACGTTGCCCGGCCAGCTCGCGCCCATCAGGCATTTCATGGCATCCGGAGAGAAGCTGCGGACAAACGGCTTATGTTTTTTCGCCGCTTCGCGCAGAATATGATTGGCCAGCAGCGGGATATCTTCCGCCCGCTCATGGAGTGTCGGAATTTTCAGGTTAACCACATTGAGGCGGTAGTAGAGATCTTCACGGAATTCGTGTTTTTCCATCGCCTTGGGTAAATCGCGGTGTGTCGCGGAAATGACGCGGACATCAATATCAATGTCGCGGTTACTGCCGAGCGGGCGCACTTTGCGCTCCTGGAGAACACGCAGCAGCTTGACCTGCAGCGGCATCGGCATATCCCCGATTTCGTCGAGGAACAGTGTGCCGCTCTCTGCCGCCTGAAACAGCCCTTCCCGGCTGCTCACCGCACCGGTAAAAGCCCCTTTGGCATGACCGAACAGCTCTGATTCCAGCAGCTGTTCCGGCAGCGCGCCGCAGTTAATGGCAATAAAGGGCTTTTTCGCTCTCGGGCTGGCTTTGTGAATGGCCTGTGCCAGTACCTCTTTCCCGGTACCGCTCTGGCCGTTGATCAGCACACTGACATCGGATTGCGCCACCATACGCGCCTGTTCCAGCAGACGCAGCATCAGCGGACTGCGGGTCACAATGCTCTCACACCAGGATTCATCACTGACCGTGGTGGTGGAGAGGGCCAGCGCATCGTCAATCGCTTTATATAACGCATCGCGATCCACCGGTTTGGTCAGAAAGCTGAACACCCCCTCACGGGTGGCAGCCACCGCATCCGGAATGGAGCCATGGGCCGTCAGGATGATCACCGGCATACCGGAATGGGTTTTCTGGATCTCGGCAAACAGTGCCATACCGTCCATTTCATCCATCCTCAGGTCGCTGATAACCAGATCGATTTTTTCTTTATTGAGTACCTTCAGCGCGTCAGGGCCGCTTTCTGCCGTTGATACCCGGAAACCTTCACTGCTCAGGCGCATGCCCAGCAGTTTCAGTAAGCCCGGATCATCATCAACCAATAATAAGTTTGCGCTGCGGCGTACTGTCATGCCGGGGTTACTCCTTTTTATCCTGTGCCGGTTTGGTTTCTGCGGCTTTCGGTTCTGCCGGTTTAGTTTCTGCCGGTTTAACATCAGCAGGTTTAGCTTCTGCCGGTTTGGCTTCCGCCGGTTTAACATCAGCAGGTTTGGCTTCCGCCGGTTTCGGCTCTGCCGTACCTGCCGCCTCTTCTAATGCCTCGCGGCGCTCTTCGAGGGTACTTTCCAGTTCCGTATCCGCTTTGGTCGGTTGTTTACGACCGGCCAGCTGGCGCTCGATGTTGCTCAGGTTTTCCAGCTTGCGGGTGGTATTCTGCAGTTCAAACTGCAGCCGGGCATTGACCGCACGCAGCTGATCAATCCGGCCGTCAGTATCACTCTGCAGGCGGCGGTAACGCTGGCGTTCATCACTCAGTGTAATCGCCTGTTTCAGCTGAGCACGCCACAGGGTCATCAGCGGGCGCAGTGATACCGGGAACCCGGTACTGTAAGTATTCAGGGTCTCAAGCACCTTACGTTTATCACTGGCCGGGCTGCCGGTGTTATTGAGTAAAATACTCTGGCGCAGCGCGGAATCCCAACTGTCCGGGGTGATTTTTCCCGCCATAATGCGGGCCGTATCACTGCTGAGCAAATCAGCGCAATCCATCATCCGCAGCCAGTAAAGCGCATTTTCTGTCGCAGCCGCAGAGTTGAGTTCCCAGATAGCGTGACAATCCGCAATCCGGTAATCTGTTGTCCGCTCCTGCGGCAGGACGACAGACGCCAGCGCGGAAAGATCCGGCGGCGTTGCGGTTTTTACACAACCGGCCAGCAACAGCGGGACGGCGGCAATCAGGGACTTAAATGTCATTTTCAAATTAATGCTGACCTGTTATTCCAGTAAGGTGTGGAACGGAAGCTGAATACGGAAGCACACATCCGCACCTTCAGAACCGACTAATATCAGTTCGCCGCCCATCCGGTTAATACAATCCCGGGCAATACTCAGCCCCAGCCCGCTGCCTTTGACCGCACCTTTGCGCTGCAGCGAACCCTGGTAGAACGGTTCGAAGATCATTTCCTGTTCTTCTTCCGGGATCGGTGTGCCGGTATTGGCGACATCTATCTGTATATGCTGACCGGCTTTCCGGCTGGTTATCCGGATCTTACCCGATTCAGCGCCATAGTGTACCGCATTTGAGTAGAGATTATCGAGTACACGTGTTAATAAGACCGGTTCAGCCCAGACACTGGTTTCATCCAGCCCGACTTCCGTCGTGATTTCTTTGCTTCTCGCCGGTAAGCTGTGGGCGCTGACCACCTCGTGTACTACCGTATCGAGATTAACCCATTTGGCTTCTGTCGGGCTGTCCACCAGGGTGCGGTTATACTCCAGCAGCTGTTCAATCAGTACCTGTAAATGGCGGCTGCTTTCACTCAGTATTGATACCACCTCTTTCTGATCCGCCGTCAGCGGTCCCGCCACTTCATCTGCCAGCAGTTCAGTACCTTCCCGCATACTGGCCAGCGGTGTTTTCAGTTCATGGGAAATATGGCGCAAAAATTCGTGACGCTGAGATTCCAGCCAGTCAAGACGCTCACTCAGCCAGACAATCCGCAGTGCCAGCGAACGCAGTTCTCTCGGGCCGTTAAAATTATCAAGGCGCTGTATCAGGTTGCGCCCTTCTCCCAGACGGTTAACCATCCGTTCAATCACCTTCACCGGTCCGATAATCATACGGGTAAACAGAATAATCAGTCCGGTGCTCAGAACAAATACCAGCAGGCTCTGCCAGCCGAATGACTGGCCTTTGCGCGCGATAGCATTCTGGAGTTCCTCACCGCGCCGGAAATTCGCCTCACGGATAGCCTGTACCAGATCAGCATTACTGCGGGCAAAGGCTTCCAGGTGGGTGGTCATGGCGGCAACCGGCTCACCATTTTCACACTGCAGGACAGATAACTGTCCGAGGCTGGCGGCGATATCATCAGTATAGCGCGGATCGGGGGTGGATTGCTTCTGGCGGACGAGATAGTCCTCATAGCGGAGATACTGTTTGTGCCAGACATTTTTCAGGGTTTCATTTCCCAGCACACAGTACTGACGATAGCTGCGCTCCATTTCCAGCGCCAGGCTCGACATTTCCTCACTGCGCCGCGCATCCTGTACGGTTGAGATACTGATTTGCGCCGCCTGATTACTCAGCTCATCAAGACTCTGATACGCCTGCCACGCCAGTCCCAGCAACGGCAGCAATACCAGACAGAATGCCACCACGACCAGCTGACGCAGCGAACGCGGAAATAATCGCCATTTTTTCAAGATTGTCATCTCTTAACCTGTTGTCATGTGCATGATGCTAACCGGTTCCGGGATAAGAGAAAAGTCTCAGCATGCATCAGTGCGAAAAAGAGAACAGAAAAGACGCAGGGAAGGTATAAAATGATGACGGGACGACAGTTTCCTGCCGTCCCGTCAGTGAGATTAAGGTGGTGCCTCACTCAACGTGTCGCCCTGTGTCTGATAAAGCTTGCGCAGTTATCGGTATTAACGGACGGTAGGCACCTTACTCTGGCATCATTCCCGGGCTTATGTGGCATGTTTCCGCCTTATTGCGGGCCGACATAAAAAATTGAATGAGCAACTGAAGAAGATATTGCAACTGCCGTGCCAATTTTGGAAAATAAAAATCAACCCATTGTTATTAAAAGATAAATATTTTTAAAAACAGCTTTACTCTTTTCAGGATACGGTCATGGTCACATAAGAATCCGGTTTTGCCCCTATTTTATGAAAAACCGTCTCTGATTTGCGACAGTCTTTTTTGTTCTTTTTTATCTCTTTATATATCAATCAGTTAAATGTCCCCTTTTAACGACACTCACAAACCCTGTTGTCGCTTTTCTGTGACACACCGGATGTTTTTTCGGCAAACAGATAAAAAAACGGCGGGGATAACCCCGCCGCCACGATGATAACTGAATGAAAAATCAGCCGAATTGTTTACGGGCATTGCGGAAGATCCGCAGCCACGGTCCGTCCTCGCCCCAGTTTTCCGGATGCCATGAGTTGCTGACCGTACGGAAGACACGCTCCGGATGCGGCATCATAATGGTCGCGCGTCCGTCATCGGTGGTGACTGCCGTGATACCGGCCGGAGAACCGTTCGGGTTGGCCGGATAGCGTTCAGTGACCTGCCCGTAGTTATCCACATATTGCAGCGCCACCAGGCCGCGTTCCGTCAGCGCCTGCTGATGTGCCGCATCACGGAATTCCGCCAGCCCTTCGCCGTGAGACACCGCAATCGGCATCCGCGAACCGGCCATGCCGCTCAGCAGCAGTGACGGGCTTTGTGCCACTTCAACCAGACTGAAACGCGCTTCAAAACGTTCAGAGCGGTTACGGGTAAAGCGCGGCCATAAATCCGCCCCCGGGATCAGATCCCGCAGGTTTGACATCATCTGACAGCCGTTACAGACCCCGAGCGATAAGGTGTCCGGACGTGCAAAGAACTGTGCAAATTCATCCCGTACCTGCGGATTAAACAGAATCGATTTCGCCCAGCCTTCACCGGCACCCAGCACATCCCCGTAAGAGAAGCCGCCGCAGGCAACCAGCGCCTGAAAATTGTCCAGCGGAAGGTGCCCGTTCAGCAGATCACTCATATGCACATCAATAGCATCAAAACCGGCACGGTGGAAAGCCGCCGCCATTTCCACATGGGAGTTAACCCCCTGCTCACGCAGCACCGCAACACGCGGACGCACGCCTTTTGCAATATACGGCGCAGCGATATCCTCATTCTGATCGAACGTCAGTACCACGTTGAGGCCCGGGTCTGTCAGATCCTGTTTCGCTTCGTGCTCTTCATCGGCACAGGCCGGGTTATCACGCTGACGCTGCATCTGCCAGGTGGTTTCTGCCCACATGATCCGCAGTTCACGGCAGGACTGGTGATAGACTTCCGTATTATGGCTGCGGATAATAAAATCGTCCCCCGGCACGGCTTCACCGAGAACATGCAGCATATCTGCCAGACCCGCATCGGTGAAGGCCTGCACTACGCCATCCAGATCCGTTTCACGCACCTGGAGCACGGCACCCGGCTCTTCGGTAAACAGTGCGCCGAGAATATCCTCATCAAATGCACTGATATCCGCATTCACACCGCAATGTCCGGCAAACGCCATTTCCGCCAGGGTGACAAACAGACCGCCGTCCGAGCGGTCATGATACGCCAGCAGTTTTTCATCCCGTACCAGCGTCTGCATGGTATCAAAGAATGCACGCAGCGCCTGCGGATTACGCAGATCTGCCCCTTTCTGTCCCAGCTGACGATACACCTGAGCCAGCGCAGTCGCCCCGAGGGTATTACGGCCTTCCCCCAGATCCACCAACAGCAGACGGTTCGCCACATCGCTCCGCAGTTGCGGAGTCACTGTCCGGCGCACATCATCCACGCGGGCAAATGCGGTGATCACCAGCGACAGCGGCGAGGTCATCTCACGCTCTTCGCCCTGCTCATTCCAGCGGGTTTTCATCGACATCGAGTCTTTACCGACCGGGATAGTCAGGCCGAGCGCCGGACATAACTCCTCACCCACCGCTTTTACCGCCGCATATAACCCGGCATCTTCGCCCGGATGCCCGGCGGCAGCCATCCAGTTAGCGGATAATTTAATCCGTTTAATATCACCAATCTGAACACCGGCAATATTCAGCAATGCTTCCGCCACCGCCATCCGCGCTGACGCGGCAAAATCAAGCAGTGCGACCGGCGCACGTTCACCGATGGACATGGCCTCGCCGTAATAACTGTCGAGGCTGGCAGTGGTCACCGCGCAATCCGCCACCGGGATCTGCCACGGACCGACCATCTGATCGCGGGAAACCATGCCGGTCACCGTGCGGTCACCAATGGTGATCAGGAAGGTTTTTTCCGCCACCGCCGGTAAGTGCAGCACACGTTTTACCGCTTCATGCAGATTGATATCACGGCGGTCAATCGGTGTCCCTTCCGCCGTCAGTGTGGTGACATCGCGGCGCATTTTCGGGGTTTTCCCCAGCAGGATATCCAGCGGCATATCAATCGGCTGATTATCAAAATGGCGGTCATTCAGGATCAGGTCACGTTTTTCTGTCGCCTCACCAATCACCGCATACGGCGCGCGCTCACGCTGACAGAGTGCTTCAAACAGCGGCAGCTGCGCCGGCGAGACTGCCAGCACATAACGTTCCTGGGATTCGTTACACCAGATTTCCAGCGGGCTCATGCCCGGCTCGTCACTGAGAATATCACGCAGCTCAAAACGTCCGCCGCGCCCGCCGTCACTGACCAGCTCCGGCATGGCGTTGGAGAGGCCGCCGGCGCCGACATCGTGGATAAACAGAATCGGGTTGTTATCCCCCAGTTGCCAGCAGGCGTCGATCACTTCCTGACAACGGCGTTCCATTTCCGGGTTATCGCGCTGCACAGAGGCAAAATCCAGATCCGCATCCGACTGACCGGATGTCATGGAGGAAGCCGCACCACCGCCCAGGCCGATATTCATCGACGGGCCGCCCAATACAATCAGTTTCGCGCCCGGCGGGATCTCCCCTTTCTGTACGTGGTCAGCACGGATATTGCCGATACCGCCCGCCAGCATAATCGGTTTATGGTAACCGCGCAGTTCCTCGCCGTTGTGGCTGCTGACTTTCTCTTCATAGGTCCGGAAATAGCCGAGCAGTGCCGGACGGCCGAATTCGTTATTAAATGCCGCGCCGCCGAGCGGGCCTTCGGTCATGATGTCATAGGCGCTGACAATGCGATCCGGTCTGCCGAAATCCTGCTCCCACGGCTGGGTAAAACCCGGGATGCGCAGGTTTGAGACAGAAAACCCGGTTAATCCCGCTTTCGGTTTGGCACCGCGCCCGGTCGCACCTTCGTCACGGATTTCACCGCCGGAGCCGGTTGCCGCGCCCGGCCACGGGGAAATGGCGGTCGGGTGGTTGTGGGTTTCCACTTTCATCAGGATATGGGTCTCTTCCTGATGATACTGATAGCTGCGCGCTTCCCCTTCAGGGAAGAAACGCCCGGCAGACGAGCCTTCCATCACTGCCGCGTTATCTTTATAGGCGGACAGCACATGATCCGGGGTCTTCTCAAAGGTGTTTTTAATCATTTTGAACAGGGATTTCGGCTGTTCTTCGCCGTCAATCACCCAGTCGGCATTAAAAATCTTGTGGCGGCAGTGTTCAGAGTTTGCCTGGGCAAACATATAGAGTTCCGCATCGGACGGATTACGACCGAGTCTGGTGAATGCATCCGCCAGATAATCGATTTCATCTTCCGCCAGCGCCAGCCCCAGCGAAATATTGGCTTTTTCCAGTGCCGCGCGTCCCTGACCGGACAGATCGATCACGGTCAGCGGTGCCGGTTCATGACGGGCAAACAGCGCCTGAGCCTGTGACAGCTCACTGAACACCGTTTCTGTCATGCGGTCATGCAGCAGCACACTCAGCTGCTGACGTTCATTCTCTGTCAGCCCTGTGGCAGTAATATAGTAGGCGATCCCCCGTTCCAGCCGGGTAACGGCTGACAGACCGCAGTTATGCGCGATATCCGTGGCTTTCGATGACCAGGGAGACAGTGTCCCCGGGCGCGGCGTGACAAGAAACAGGATCCCTTCCGGCGCATGTTCCGCCAGCGACGGACCGTAGCGGAGCAGCTGCTGCAATTTGGTGTGCTCATCGTCGGTCAGCGGTGCGGAAAGATCAGCAAAATGCACATATTCCGCATAGATGTTGGTCACCGGCAGGTGGTATTCAGTGAACGCGCTGATAAATTTTGATACGCGAAACGCAGATAACACAGGTGAGCCACGCAAAATTTCCATAGTTGTCAGTTCTCTCTTTTTAACACGCAGAGCCATCGGCCCGGAGGGGAAACGGGCACATTATAGAGCAATACTGACGCCGACGAAACCGTTTGCGTGACGTTTTTTCCCGGCGGGATTTTTCCCGGATTTCAGCCCCTGAAAACGGAATAAAGTTGCACAGCGACAAAATGTTGAGCAAAATGTCCGATTACTGGAAATATAACCATGGTAATTTATGCCTCAGAATGCATTTTTTTGTGTAACCGGTGAGACACGCCTTTGGTACATAAAAAACTAAATTATGTCGTCATCGTCGTCGTCGCGCTGTTCGCTGCGGCGCTGATCGCTATCAATATCAGCTGGCCATCACAGCAGCCGCAGCTCAACCGTATTCTCGCGCGGGGGGAACTGCGTGTCAGCGCGATGGCATCACCGCTTATCAGCTTTAATAAGCAGGGACAGGCCAGCGGGTTTGATTACGAACTGGCACAGCGTTTCGCGGACTATCTCGGTGTAAAACTGGTGGTGCGGGAACGCAGCGGCGTTAATGATCTGTTCAGCGACCTTGACAATAACGATGCCGACCTGCTCGCTGCCGGGCTTATCTATAATGAAGACCGCCTGGACACTGCGCTGAGCGGCCCGACTTACTACACCGTGGCACAGCAGCTTCTCTACCGCATGGGTAACAAACGTCCGCGGGATTTGGGCGATCTCGGCTCCCCGGTCTGGGTCACGGCCGGCAGTGCTCACGCCCGGCTGCTCCGCCAGCTTAAAGCAGATAAATATCCGGATCTGGACATCCGTGAGGTTACCGATAAAAACAGCAGCCACCTTCTCCAGCGGCTGGCAAAAGGTGAGATTGATTATGTCGTCAGTGACTCCGTCAGCGTGGCACAGGAGCAGCATATTCACCCGAATGTCACGGTCGCCTTTGAGATCACGGAAAATCAGCCGCTGACCTGGTATCTGAAACGCAGCGAAGACAGCAGCCTGAACGCCGCCCTGCTCGATTTTTTCAACCAGACACGGGAAACCGACACTCTGGCACGCCTGGAAGAGAAGTATTTCAGCCACATGAACCAGTTTAATTATGTGGATACCAAAACCTTTATTAATGCCATCAATACCCAGCTGGCCACTTACCGCCCGCTGTTTGAAAAGTACGCCGGAAAAATGGACTGGCAGATCCTGGCGGCGATTGCCTGGCAGGAATCACACTGGAACCCGACCGCCACCTCACCGACCGGCGTGCGCGGCATTATGATGCTGACACGACCAACTGCGGATTTCTTCGGGATTGAGGATCGCCTTGACCCCGAACAGAGCATCAAGGGCGGCGGGACGTATATTAATTATCTGATGGATAAACTGCCGGACTCTATCCCGGAAGATGAAAAAATCTGGTTTGCCCTGGCGGCTTATAATATGGGCTACGGCCATATGCTGGATGTCCGCAAACTGACCGAAATGCAGGGGGCGAACCCGGACAGCTGGCTGGATGTGAAATCCCGTCTGCCGCTGCTGAGCAAAAAAGCCTATTATCAGTCTCTGCCATACGGCTATGCGCGCGGTCATGAAGCTTACCGCTATGTGGAAGGGGTACGCCGTTACCAGCTCAGTTTGCAGGGCTATCTCGATTTACATCAGGAAGAACTGCGGTTACAGCAGCCGCAGGAAGAAACGGCAGAGATTCTGACCTCTGCCGCACCATACTGATCACTCACCTTCTGTCTGCGGATTGTCCGTATTCTGTTTTTTCAGGTCTTTTTTCTCCGCACGGCGGCGGCGGAAAAATTCACTGAGCATTGCCGAACACGCCTCCCCCAGCACGCCTCCCGTCACTTCCATATAATGATTGAGACGCGGTAAGGTCAGCAAATCAATAAATGACCCCGCAGCACCGGTTTTGGGCTCTGCCGCGCCGTACACCAGACGTTTGATCCGGCTGTGGATCAGTGCTCCGGCACACATCATGCAGGGTTCAAGGGTGACATACAGTGTGGCATCGGTCAGCCGGTAATTTTCCAGCACCGCTCCGGCCCCGCGCAGCGTGACAATTTCAGCGTGGGCCGTCGGGTCATGGCTGAGGATCGGCTGATTAAAGCCCCCTGCAATGCGCTGATTATCTTTCACCAGCACCGCCCCGACCGGGATCTCCCCCGCCAGTGCGGCCTCTTCCGCCAGCGCCAGCGCCTGCCTCATCCAGAATTCATCATTATTATAAAGTGTTGTACTGTCAGTCACGTGAATACCTGCTTGTTTAAAATCAGGCACAGTATAGCGTCACTTTTAGCAGACAGGCAGTGTCTTTACGCCGTAAACAGCGCCAGTTTGGCGGCAAACCCCATGAAAAACAGCCCGATGGTACTGTTACCCGCTTTTGCCGCCTGTTTTTTGTGGCGGAAAAACTGCGATAACTTCGTGCCGCTGTAAATTAAAAAGGAAAGATACAAAAAGCTGACCGTTTCCAGAATCAGCGCCAGTACGCCATAGCTCACCGCCGGATGGGTATAATTAAAATCAATAAACTGGATAAAGAAAGAGACATAAAACAGAATTGCTTTCGGGTTTGTCAGGCTCAGGATCAGCGCTTTATTAAAGGCATTTTCCGCTTTCAGCGGTTTATCCTCATGACGCCCCTTCTTCTGCATAAACGTGGCATAGAGGATTTTCAGTCCCAGATACAATAAATACGCGGCACCGAGGTAACGCACGGCGGTAAATAATGCCGGGGAGGCTTTAATCACTGAGGCCACCCCCAGAAATGACAACATGATCAGTACCGCATCACCGGTAAATACGCCCAGCGCAGCCTGGTAACCTTTTTTGTATCCGAATGTCGCGCTGGATTTAAGGACATACAGTGAGTTCGGCCCCGGCACAAGGATAATAAAAATAACACCGATAATATAAGTACCGATATTCAGTATGCCCAGATTTTCAAACATAACGCCTCCGTGGTGTGTGCCTATTTACAGCTGTTTTTTATTATTTTGTGTTCAGATTAATAAATCACAAAATACACGCCACGGATATACCCTCTCTGTTATAAGGTTATTTTCCCGTTTTCCTGCGGCATTTTGCGGCGGCGGGGATAAAATATCAGGATAAATATCCATACTGCCGATAATGCTGCGCCTGCCATTGCCAGATTAAACCCGCCCGCAAAGGCTTCATAAACCGCATTCTGCACTGCGTTTGTCAGTTCTCCGCTCTGTACGCCGGTGATAAGCTGCTCTGCTGACGGCAGCTGACGGTGCTGCGCAATACTGACCGCCCGCTGTATCATCAGGGTGCCGAGCAGTGCTACTCCCAGCGTCATACCGGTCTGGCGCATCATATTCAGTGTCGCCGAGGCCACGCCGGAACGCGCCGGGTCAGCGGCATGCATAATCAGCGCCCCGGTGGCGGGAATCGATAACCCCATGCCGGTGCCGAGCATAAACAGCATCAGCCCTGTCAGCGGATATGGCGTATACGGTGTCAGCAGAGCCATCAGCCCGCAGGATGCCGCGGTCAGCAGCAGGCCGGTACCGAGGATCAGCCGGATACTCAGTTTGCGGGCGATCCGCCCGAAAGAGAATGCAAACAGCGCCATGGCGATAAATTCCGGCGACATCCGCCATCCTGCTTCAAGGGCATTCCAGCCCTGTGCTTTCTGTAAAAACAGGGCAATAAAAAACACATTAGTGTAGGCCGCAAAACCAATCACAAACGAGGCCAGATTATAGTGCAGATACTCGCGGCGTCTGAAATCCGCCAGCGGCAGAAGCGGTTTTGCCACCCGGCTTTCGGTGTACAGAAATAACAGAAGAAAAATAATTCCGCCGGTGACAGTGAACAGCGTCAGCGGATGCAGCCAGCCGTGAGTACCCGCTTCCGTCAGTCCGTACGTCACGCAACCCAGCGCCGCAATACTCAGCAGTTGCCCGGCAGGATCAAACGCTGCTTTTTCCGGGTCGGCACTTTCGCGGATGCCGTATTGCCCGAGCAAAAACGTAATTATACCGACCGGAATATTGATCAGAAAAATACCTTCCCAGCCGGTGGTGTGCACCAGCACGCCGCCGAGGATCGGCCCGGTAATCAGTGACAGCGCACTGACCGATGACCAGATACCAATCACACGGATACGCTGCTGATTATCCGCAAAGGTATGTGTGATCAGCGACAATGCGCCGGGGATCAGCAGCGCCGCCGCGATTCCCTGTACCACCCGCCCCGCCAGTAACAGCGGCAGCGTGTCCGCCAGGGCGCAAAGCAATGAGCCGAGGGTAAAAATCAGCACACCCGCCAGCCACATCTTTTTGCGCCCGTAACGGTCACTCAGCGGCCCGGCGGACAGGATAAGGGCAGATAAACACAAGGCATAAGCATCTATCAGCCACTGCAATGACACCATCGGTGCATCCAAATCATGCTGAATGGCCGGCAGTGCCACATTCACAATGCTGATATCCAGTGTTGCCATAAAAGTACCCAGGCAAATCGCGGTGGTAACGGCAAAATAACGAAGTCTGTTCATCGTGTTCTCCTTTCATAACAGCAGAATATACATTGACCGACCGACAGTCAATCGAAATGAGAGCGTATTTCATTTGCGTGTTTTTTTCGCCTTCATATCCCGGAAATGGCATAATCAGGGTTTTCCGTTATACAAGGCGCATTTATGACTCAGTCAGCAGAACACAAACCCCGTTTTAAACCTGCCGATGTCCGGATCAATGAACTGATGGATGCCGCCGAATCACTGTTTCTCGAAAAGGGATTTGATGCCACTACAGTCAGTGACATTGTGGCGCGGGCCGGTGTCGCCAAAGGAACCTATTACCACTATTTTGCCGCCAAACCGGATATTTACGAGGCATTGCGCCACCGTTATATGGACTGGTTTCTGTCACAGACGCAGCAGGCGATGGATGCCTGTGCGGCGGGTGATGCGGATGCCAGACTGGCCGCCTGGTGTGACCGGTCTGTCACCGCCTATACGGAGAAACAGGAACTGCATGATGTCCTGTTCCATCAGGGGTTTCACCAGCAGGGCAATGACCATGAAAACGCCGTGCTGAATCAGCTGCTTGCCCTGATTGCGGAAGGTGAGAAGCACAGTCACTGGCGGGTGGCACATCCGGATATCACGGCAATGATTATTTATCACGGTATGCATGCGGCGGTGGATACCCTGCCGCAATCCGGACAGTACACCGCACAGACGCTGGGCGGCGTGCTGTATGAACAGTTTCTGCGCTTTCTGAAAGCCTGATCTGCTCTGATAAAAAAAGCCCGGTCGCAGCCGGGCTTTTCACACTCTGTTGTTTATACAGATAAAAATCAGCGTAATGTTTCATCCGCACGCAGAGTTAACACTTCATAGCCGGTCGCGGTCACCAGAATGGTGTGCTCGGACTGCGCGGATAATTTTTTATCCCGCGTCACCACTGTCCAGCCATCTTTTTTGGTTTTAATTTTCGCGCCGCCCTGGTTAATCATCGGCTCGATGGTAAAGGTCATCCCCTCTTTCAGTTCCGTCCCTTTACCGCGCACACCATAGTGCAGCACCTGCGGGGCTTCATGCATCTCACGGCCGATGCCGTGACCGCAATACTCACGCACTACGCTGTAGCCGCGTGACTCGGCATAATGCTGAATAGCAGAGCCGATATCGCCCAGCGTCGCGCCCGGTTTCACCTGCTGAATACCTTCCCACATGGCATCATAGGTGGTTTTCACCAGTTTACGTGCCAGCGGGGATGCTTCCGGCATGACATACATTTTACTGGAATCGGCAATAAAGCCGTTCTTCTCCAGTGTGATATCCACATTAATGATATCTTTGTCTTTCACCAGTTCGTCCGCTTTCGGAACACCGTGGCACACCACTTCATTCAGCGAGGTATTCAGCACATACTGAAATCCGTACTGCCCTTTACTGGCAGGGCGTGACTGAAGGGTATTCACAATATAATCTTCAACTTTGTCATTAATCGCCAGCGTGGACACACCCGGTTTAATGAAATCATCCAGCATGGCAAAAACGCTTGCCAGCAGACGGCCTGATTCCCGCATCAGCGCAATTTCTTCCGGTGTTTTTATAACGATACTACTCATGCTGTTCTCCTTTCCGGCTGACAGATTCTTTTTCCAGCATTTCGCTGACAAGCATTGTGAAGGTTTTATCCGGATTCATTTCAGCCTGCATTCCGATTTTGATCCAGAATTCTGCCTGAGCATTGATAGAGCGCGACATGACTGTACTCGCCCGGCGCAGATATTCATGTAATTCATCGGAGATTTTAACAATACCCACGTGAAATCCTTAACTGATAAACCATATATAAAACAGATATGGTTCATATAGTAGACCTCCCGCAAACGGGAATCAATCGCATCCTGATAAATCAGCATATTCTGTCAATCAGAAGAGCAATAGCCCCATTCCCCGTTTCACCCGATCCAGCGTCTGCTGTGTCACTTCCCGCGCTTTTTCTGTTCCGCTGCGGATCACAGAGAGCAGATAAGGCTTATCCGCCATCAGCCGCGCCCGCTCCTCACGGATCGGTGCCAGCAGTGTCTGCAGGCATTCGTTCAGCACCGACTTACACTCTCTGTCACCTAACCCGCCTGCCTGATAACGTGCTTTCATCTCAGCAACCAGGGCTATATCCGGATGAAACGCATCAAGATACGCAAACACCACATTGCCCTCAATCCGGCCGGGATCAGATACCCGCAGATGATGCGGATCGGTAAACATAGCATTGACGGCGCGCGTCAGTTCATCGGCACTGACAGAGAGATTAATGGCATTACCCAGTGATTTGGACATCTTACCGTTACCATCAATCCCCGGCAGGCGGCCGGTTTTACCGACTTCAGCACGACAATGAACCAGTAATTCCTGTCCGGTAATATGATTGATTTTGCTGACAATCTCATTGGTTTGTTCAATCATCGGCAGTTGATCTTCCCCGACCGGCACCAGATCAGCTTTAAACGCAGTGATATCCGCCGCCTGGCTGACCGGATAAATCAGAAATCCGGCCGGCAGTGTACGGGAGAACTGCTTCTGAATGATTTCCTGTTTAACCGTCGGATTCCGCTCCAGCCGGGATACGGTCACCAGATTGAGATACAGCAGTGTCAGTTCAGCCAGTGCGGGCAGCGCCGATTGCAGACAAATCACAGAACGGGCGGGATCGATGCCTGCCGCCAGATAATCCGCCGCCACATCATAAAAATAACGGTTTACGTTTTCCGGTTGCGCGCCGTTATCCGTCAGTCCCTGCATATCCGCCATCAGAATATACTGCACGGCAGAATGCTGAAGTCTGACCCGCTGTTGCAGCGAGCCGGTATAGTGCCCGAGGTGCAGCGGCCCGGTGATACGGTCACCGGTCAGAATAACGGATTGCGTGTGATGAGCAGACATACGATTTCCTCTTTTATTATGATCAGAGGCCGCCGGGGTGAATGCAATATGTCTGAAATGAAATCGCCGCACTCCGGCGGCGATTTTTGCAATTAAAACTGAATAACAAAAACGGCGCCGCACGTTGTGCGCCACCAGCAAGTATTGAGTGATAAACAGACTGCCATTTTATTATTCATCATGCTGACAATGTACAACCTTTATGGTTTATTACCACTCTTTTTTTGGCTGCGACGGACAGATGATCTTTCTGAACGCGAATAAGGCAATCACATGATTTCGGCTTCGATGCAATCAGGGTAGTTTGTCAATCTGGATATCACTGAGTCATAGGGCAAGTAAATATGTCTTTAGTTATAGGTAACGGTTGCTTTCCGTGTATTATTGATACTTATAAAGTCCTAGATGTATTTAATAATACTGCGCCCCCTACCCTGAGTATCTGGGAGAAAATTAAGGAGTTTTTCTGCCGTACTCATCAGACAGAGGCAATGTCATACCTTCATAAATTATGCCATCCTGATCCTGCCACAACCCAAGCTGAAACAAAGGAACTCTTCGAAAAATTACGTGAGTTGGCTTATCCCGGCTTTAAGGATTATTTTTCAATTGATGAAGTTGAAGAAGCTAAAGAAGCTGAAGAAGCTGAAGAAGCTGATGACGTTAATGAAGATAATAAAATTCTTAATTTACGTATTACGAGTACTGAAGGTTACAACCTGCTGACAATACGTATTAAAAATAACTATTTTGTTGAGTGGAAAGACAATATTCATTATCTTTATCCGCTCCGTCAGTCAGCCTGAATTTAATTATGGTTTCCATAGCGGACCGGCTTAAAACATGCCCGGTTTCATATCACGTTCAGCATGCCGTACAATCGCTATCGCGTTACGCGCTACCGTCAGGAGATTCACATAAATACATCTGCTATTACACTGACAGACACGATGACCGGGGAATACCCTTTTATTTACATATGTTATTCTTTGTCAGCGCAGTCCGGATAAAAATGACAAATCATGACAATAAATCAGTTTTCTTTCATTGAGTTACCGTCTTTATCCGGTAGAATCAGTCAGTGAAAATACATTATGATTTATCACCTTCTGCCGGAGAATGTTTATCGGATCAGACTAACGTTATATTAAGGGGAATATATGTTTTTACTGACACTCGGATTTATTATCTTATCCTGTCTGTTTGCCACCGTCATGAGCCCGAAATGGGATGATTAAATGAACGCAGCATTATCTCTCTGAACGCCTTTCAGTATTATACCAACACTGAAAGGCGTTTTATTTACGATGTTGTACAATACCGTAGTCTCCCTTACCTTCCCGGCAAAACACACTTTTTGACCAATCATTTTTTGACTAATTCATATAACTTAACTATCTTAGACATGTTACCAAGCTGAAAGTAACACCTGACGCCTCTGAACCGGTTTCGTTTGTTCAGAGGCTTTTTTTATTTCCTGCAGAAAATTCTGATTAACACCTTTCAATACATTGTATTTACTGAATAAATTACACCATGGCACATACACCCTGCCTGATGTAAACCACTACGTGCAAATACTAAAAATAACCACGGATACATTTTTATACTGTACATATTCCAGATAGTGGTTATATTGATAAGCAGTTTTAATTAATTGATATTCACATTACTGACCTGCTCCTGACTGTGCAGGGACGCTTTCTGACATTATTTACCCGCATACTGACCTGTGCGGGTATTTTTTATTCCCCGGACGATGGGCTGCAGCAGGATTTTTTACCTGTCAGTGCGGCTTCCTGTACCGGCGGACAAGCGACCGTGCCGTAAGAACAAAAGACGCAGCAGTCTCCCGTCAGCGGTTTTAATAATGTATGACAGTGTCCGCATTCATAGAACCACTGACAGGCATTCACCGGCATGGTTTCTGTTTTTTCTGATCCGCAGACCGGACAACGCAACGTCGACTGCAATTCAATTGCTGCTGAATTTTCCATTTTTTATACCCCTGATTTTAATGTGACATCGTATAAAATAACATATTTCCTCCGGGCACAAAAAAGCCACCGAAGTGGCTGCCGCTGACGGCTTCACATGCGACATACCGGTTTACAGATAACGCGGTGATATGTGCATTTGTATACTCTATACTCTTTAAGTCTGAATCAGGAAATCCTTTTTTAATGTCATAAAAAACGGAAGACGACCGCTATATCCCGGTATTCATGTTAATTAATCTGTCGTCTTTTTTCTTATTCCCGCTGATACCATCCTTCTTATTGCATTATAATATGTTGATACAACCTGTCTGATTTTCATTATTGTTATATTAGATTTCATTAACAATGGATATTGTCACTATTTTAGCCTGTCTTTATTATCTTATATTCATAAAATCAGAATAATAACCCAAAATATCAAGCGAGTGATTTTTAACCAAACTCAATAAAAAATACCGAACGCTATGAATACTAACGATTATTTACTACTTCACTAATATACTACTTATTTATTACACTTCAGTCATTTATATTGTACCCACATTACGACTATTGCATTAGCAATTACCGTGCGTAGAATATACATCGTCGTCACACAGACAGATTATTTATATTAGCTAGGCATGATACATTAATTATATTACTTTATTCTCATTATTCCGGGATCCACTTTTTTATCTGTTTATAAGGTTCTTATTTATGCCCGTTAATAACAAACGAAATTCCGCTGTCATTAATCAGGCAGCTGGTGCAGTTATTCGATCATTGCGGAAAGAAAAAAATTTGTCAGGCTATGATTTAGGCTGTTTAACCGGATTGAGCCAGCAGCAAATTTCCCGCTATGAGCGTGGCAGCAACCATCTGACACTAAACCTGCTCATTGCAATATTGCTTGCTCTGGATACAACACCAGAGGATTTCTTATACCAGATGAACATTCATTGTGGTTTTACTGACAGTAAAAATATGCTGTCAATTTTCAAAAAGAAACGTTCATCATTTAATGATGATGATGAAACTGTATTCTACAGCTGATATTTACCACTTAATATCGGAAATATTATATTTGTTGTATTAATCTTCAATATAATCAAACGAAAATCGGTGACAATAATACTATCTTATTCATTGAAAATAACTAATGAATATTCAGTCACAAATACAATTTTATTTTTTATTACTATCCGACAGGAATTCAATAACCGCTCAATGGGTAACTCCGTGACGCTGAACAGAACACCAATAGCATCCCGTTCGGTGCCATTGCCACCCTGCCCGACAATAATGCCGGTGAGACGATCTCCGGCATTATAACATCGTGTATTATTCACACAGACGAAGGTGTGTGTGTCAATACATCCCTTTATTTTCTCGCTGAAGAACAAAAATAAATTCCGGCTATAATGAATACACCACTCAAAAAATGATAACTGTGTAATTTTTCACTGAGGAAAAGAACACCAAAGAAACCGCCACTCAGCGGGATCAGGTGAGAGAAGATCTCCCCTCTTGTTGCGCCGATAGTCAGTATGCCTTTATTCCACAGCAGATATGAGAGCCATGACGGAAAAATAACCAGATAGGCAAGCCCGGAGATAAACAGCGGTGAGGCATAATTGCCTGTATTACTGATCTGAACATCATGTAAGAACAGATAAATAATCAGTATCGGTAACATCATCAGACTGCCGGTCACCGAGCTGATAGCCACAAAGGCATTACCGTTTACCTCACGGGGTTTCAGTCTCAGGAAAGCACAATACAATGCCCAGCTGATAGCAGATCCCAGTGCCCACAAATCCCCTTTATTTAAATGACTGATGACTTTTGTAAAATTAAGGTCACCTTTGAATATCAGATAAATCACACCTAACGTACTCAGTAATACGCCGATATAATTTTTCCTCTGAATTTTTTCTTTAAATATCAGCGCATTAATTAGTAAAACAAGGGAGGGTGTCGCTGACATATAAATAGCGGCATTAAGCGCCGTGGTATATTGCAAACCGATATACAGCGTGACCGGGAATAAAACCTGTCCGCATAATGACAGAAACAGGATTATCCCTTTTGCCTTTTTCATAAACGCCCACTGCTGTTTAACCTGACTGAAATACAGCGTCATCAGCAAAACGGCCGTCACCAGCCAGCGCAGCTGCGATAAAATCACCGGGTCAGCTTCAGATACCAAAAGATGCCCGACAACATAGTTCCCGCCCCAGAAACACGCCGCCAGCGTTAAGAATAAATAAGGCATATCCCGCTCCAGCCTGGTCAATATTTATCCGACCGTAACATGATGCCCCCGGAGCAGGCTTGTTATTTATCAAAATAGTTATGGATTTTAAAATAATTTTTAAGATGTATGACTCAGAGTGCGGGGCCGGTTATCACTGCTGCGGTTACAGACATAATGCAGAGTCCGTTCAGCCGGGGTAAAGCATCTATCTGCATCTCTCGGAATAATCCACTTGCGCATGAATTTTTGAAAAGGCAGGATGTTAATCCTAAACTAAATTGATAACGAAATATCGATTCAGGCTAAAAATTCATCAATGGCAGATCGGGTATTCAACAAAAAACCAGTCAAGAAGTAAAAATATCAGTAAAACAAAGCATTGCCGCTATCCTGTGTTGCGACCCGAAAAATTAAAAAAGGTAACAGAATACTACCACCACTATCTGATTGATATTTATCAAAAAAAATACACATTCGGAAAAAATAATATATATAGAACGATAGAATCCCGGTTTTATCGTACTGTTATTTTTTAATATCCGAAATATAATATCGCTTATCGCCCGATAACTTCATCCCCTTCCTCTTTACCCGCCAATACTGCCCTATTCTGTTTGCAGAATTTGTCTGAAAATCGTTTTTCATCATGAAAAATGTTTCCATTTATTAATAAACCGAATTTATGCAATATACATAAGCACATGCTAAAATTTCTGCGTTTTTTTTATAAATTAAAAAATACACATATAATTATTTATGATTTCATTAGCAAATGTAAAATAATATTTCGTCATTTAAACAGAGACTTTCTCTCACAGGGCTGTTTAATTTTCACTCAGTGCAATTATCGTACAGTTACAGCATTGATTATTTAATATGCTTCAATTGCCTTCTCTATAATTTTCTTTATTTTCAATCACCCTCTGATTAACTACTATTCATATGAGTAATTAATAAAAGATTTTACTAATTAAAAACGCAATTAATTTAACATTTGTATATCACTTGACTAACACACCCGGTTTATTAGTAAAATAATTTTATTGATTGACAGGGGCGTGCCGCAGGCGATAACTTCTGCGCTAACGTATTCCACGATCTGAACTTAAACCAAATATTTTAATTAACACAAAATACAACTAATTACATAGATTACGTGTATTCATCCGGTGACACAGCCCGGTGACAGCAATCACTTATCTTATGTATCTGTACGGGACAGTTAATTCCCTCTCAAAAATTCATAAGGACAGTCAATGAGTAAAAATGACCTTGGCAGCGTTGCGCCGAAAGAACGTATTAATATTAAATACACACCTCATGACGGCGGAAGCCAGGCAGAAATTGAATTACCTCATCATTTGCTGGTCATTGGTGACTTCAAAAACAAAGAAGAAGATACACCGATTGAAGAACGTAAAACCGTTTCTGTCGATCAGAATAACTTTAATTCCGTGATGGAGAATTCAGGTATTAACCTGACATTCGCTGTTAAAAATCACCTTGAAGAAGAAAGTGATTCAGAAATTCCTGTCAATCTTGATATTAAATCTCTGCGTGATTTTTCCCCTGACAATATTGCGAAAAATGTTCCGGAATTAAATAAGTTACTCGAATTGCGGGAAGCATTAGTTGCGCTGAAAGGACCGATGGGAAATATCCCGGCATTCCGTAAACAGCTTCAGGCTCTGCTGGATAATGAATCCACCCGTGAGCAACTGTTAAAAGAACTGGATATCGTCAGTAATAAATAATTGATGGGAATTGTATTATGTCTACAGCAACAGAAAGTATAAAACAGGAAGCAGGCCAGATCCCTGCCGGTACATCCCTGCTTGATGAAATTATGTCGCAGTCGCGGATGACCCCGGAAACCGAAGCCTACGATATTGCAAAACAGGGTGTGGCCGCCTTTATCAGTAACATCCTGGCCAGTGACTCAAAAGAAGAGCCGGTCAATAAGTTACTGATTGATAAGATGCTGGTCGAACTGGACAAGAAACTCAGTACCCAGATGGATGAAATTCTGCATAACCCGCAGTTTCAGGAAGTGGAGTCCTCCTGGCGTTCCCTGAAGTTACTCGTGGATCGCACTGATTTCCGTGAAAATATTAAAATTAATATTATTCATGCCACCAAATCCGAACTGCTGGAAGATTTTGAATTTTCACCGGAAATCGTCCAGTCCGGTTTCTATAAGCACGTCTATTCCGCCGGTTATGGTCAGTTTGGTGGTGAGCCGGTTGCCGCGATCGTCGGGAACTATGCTTTCAGTAATACCACACCGGATATGAAGCTGCTTCAATACGTCAGTGCTGTCGGTGCCATGGCTCACGCCCCGTTCCTGTCATCTGTTTCACCTGAGTTTTTCGGTGTGAGCAGCTATACCGAATTGCCGGCGATTAAAGATCTGAAATCTGTTTTTGAAGGTCCGGCACACACCAAATGGCGTTCTCTGCGTGAAGCGGAAGATTCCCGTTATCTCGGTCTGACCGCGCCGCGTTTCCTGCTGCGTCTTCCTTACGACATGGTTGAAAACCCGATTAAAAACTTCAACTACCGTGAAAGTGTCAAGCAAGACCACGACCACTATCTGTGGGGGAATACCGCATTTCTGCTGGCAGCCGGGATCAACAACAGTTTCGCCAAATACCGCTGGTGTCCGAACATCATCGGGCCGCAGAGCGGGGGGGCCGTCAGTGATCTGCCGGTTCACTGCTTTGAGGCGCTGGGCGAACTGCAGACCAAAATCCCGACAGAAGTGCTTATCACTGACCGCCGTGAATTCGAACTGGCAGAAGAAGGCTTCATTACCCTGACTATGCGTAAGGGCAGTGATAACGCCGCATTCTTCTCCGCCAACTCGGTGCAGAAACCAAAACATTACCCGAACACCCGTGAAGGTAAGATGGCAGAAACCAACTACAAACTGGGTACCCAGCTGCCATACATGTTCATTATCAACCGCCTGGCACACTATATCAAAGTGTTACAGCGTGAGCAGATCGGTGCATGGAAAGAGCGCCAGGATCTGGAGCGTGAGCTGAATATCTGGCTGAAGCAGTATATTGCCGATCAGGAAAACCCGCCGTCAGATGTCCGCAGCAAACGCCCTCTGCGTTCCGCACAGATTCAGGTACTGGATGTCGAAGGGGATCCGGGCTGGTATCAGGTGGCTATCCAGGTGCGTCCGCACTTCAAATACATGGGTGCCAGTTTCGAACTGTCACTGGTTGGCCGTCTCGATAAGGAATAACCGTCATGGGGGCGTATTATCATCGTCAGTCTTCACAACCGGTACGCCTTTTTGAACGGATAAGAGGGAAGCACGCCGGTGCTTCCCGTCAGTCCCGTACTGCCGCTCTGATTAATTCGGTCAAATCACACCTGACACAGGTGCTGAATACCCGGCCGGACACCTGTCAGAGCAGCAGTGAACTGGGTGTGACGGATCTCAATGATGCCACCGCAACAGCGGTGGATTTCCGTGCCAGTCTGGAAACGTCCATCAGAGACTGCATCCTGCGCTATGAGCCGCGGATCAGTGATGTCGCGGTGGAAGGTGTGATTGATGAACATAACCCGCTGCTTCTGGAGTTCCGGATCACCGCACTGGTGTTACTGGAAAATCAGTCTCAGCTGATTGAATTTAATATGCAGATGGACAGTCACCGGCATTACAGACTGAAGCAGGCCTGACAGAATGCCACGTAATCCCCGTTTTTCTGATGAACTTGAATATCTGCAACTGCTGGAAGATACCGTTGCGCGCCACAAGCCGCATCTGGTTAATTTTCTGGCGGAGAAGAGCACTGATCCGGATGTGCTGCGCCTGCTGGAAGGATTCGCTTATCTGTCCGCCTCCCTGCGCAGTCAGATTGAACGCCAGTTTCCGGAATTATCAAACAGCCTCGTCACCATGCTGTGGCCCAGTTATGCCCGGCCGTTTCCGTCAATGACAGTGATGCAGTTCGTGCCGTCCTCTTCCCTGAGCCGGCCTGTTTCGGTACCGGCGGGAACACGGTTTGAGAGTCAGCCCGTCACACTGGATGAAAGTGATGCGGAGGAAGATATTCTGCATCAGATGACCTGCCATTTCACACAAAGCCGTGATCTGCGGGTGATGCCGTTTACCGTCTCCTCTGTCACCGCTGACAGGCAGTCAGTCACGGTTTCGTTTTCACTGCCGCAACCGGTCCGGTTAGCGGATGCCGGTCTGGCGGAGTTACAGATTTATCTCGGCGGGGATGATTACACCTCGCAGGAACTCTATTTTCTGCTGAATCACGCGGTATCCGGCGCAACACTGGCCACCGGAAAGCATACGTATCAGCCGGAAAACATGACCGTATCACCAGTCGGGTTCAGCCGTGAGGATGCACTGCTGCCCTATCCTAAAAACAGTTATGAGGGGCATCGCCTGCTGCAGGAATACTTCAGTTTCCCGCGTGCTTTTCTGTTTCTGAATATTGAGGGACTTAATGATATTCCGGCGGTGATGTCCGGTGATCATTTTTCCCTGACCATTCACTTTTCCCGTCCGCTGCCGCCGGCTGCGGATATTAACAATGACAGCATCCGGATTAACTGTGTACCGGCGGCTAACCTGTTCCCGATGGAAAGTGAAGCCATTGAGCTGGACGGCAGACAAAGTGAGTACCCGCTCAGTCCGGGCTTTGCTCATCCCGGCAGCTACGATATTTTTTCTGTCACCCGGGTGGACGGACTGCGCCGCTGTGCCGGACAACCGGCAAAAATGACACATTACACGCAGTTTGAAAGTTTCCATCATCAGGAGCCGGTCAATAAAGGTGATGACGAGCTGTATTACCGCCTGCGCACACTGCCGTCGCCGGATGACGGCGGGTTCCGCCACCGGATGTCTTTTGTCCGCAGTAATGAACCGGCATTGATCGGTTGTGATGAAACCATTTCCGTTTCTCTGCTCTGCACCAACCGGGATGTGGCCGGTTATCTGCGGGCCGGTTCCGTTACCCGCAGCACGGCACCACTGCCGGATATTGCCGCAGTCAGCAATATCATGAAACCGACACAAACATTGCGGCCGTTGCTCGACCACTCGCTGCACTGGTCTGTGCTGACGAATATGTCGCTGAATTATCAGTCACTACTGAGTCTGGATGCATTACGGCAACTGTTACAGCTTTATGATCTGACCTCTGTTTTCCACCAGCAGACGGCCCGTCAGACACAGAAATGCCTTGATGCCCTGGTGAGCATGACCACGCAGCCCGCTGAATACCTGTACCGGGGATTGCCGGTGCGCGGGCTGAAATCCACCTTATCTGTTCATCAGAGTGCGTTCTCATCCGAGGGCGGGCTCTATTTGTTTTGTTCCGTTATTGCTCACTTTTTCGGGCTCTATACCAGCGTGAATACCTTTCATGAGCTGGAAGTGATCAATATGGATAACCGGGAAGTGTATGTATGGCCGGCGAAAGTCAATCACACCGTTCTGCGCTGACATCCTCCGCCGGCGATGGTACTGCCGCCATGACGGAGTATGACTTTTATCAGCTGGCAGAGTTACTGATTAAATCCGTGACCGCGGCCGGAAAGTCCGCACAGGAGAGTATCCGTTTCTCGGCAAGTGCCGGCATCGCCTTTCCGACACGGGATGTAACCGATGTCACCCGCCGTGAGGACGGCAGCTATGATGTCAAAGTAGCGTTTCTGGGCCTGCACGGCAGCCAGTCTCCGCTGCCGGGCTATTACCTCGACAGCCTGGCGTGGGAAGAAGCCCAGCAGACCGAAAGCGTCACAGATTTTCTCAATCTGTTTAATCACCGCTTTGTCACACTGCTGCACCGGATCTGGCGGAAATACCGCTATTACATTTCGTTTGAGCCGGACGGACGTGATCCGTTTTCCCGCTACATGTTCACGCTGCTCGGGCTGGGCAGCGAAAGTAACCGCAGCCGGATCCGGATCAATCACAACAAAATGCTGGCCTATGCCGGATTACTGGCAAGCCCCGGGCGCTCAGCGGATGTGATATGCAGCCTGATTTCCCACTGTTTTGATCTGGACCATGTGGAGCTGTCAGGCTGGGAAAGCCGCCGGGTGCCGATTGCGGACGATCAGCAGAACCGGCTGGGTGAAATTCTGTACAGCGCAAGCCGGACCGCGCAGCCGCGTTCCCTGCTCGGTGAAAATTTCAGTCTCGGCGCCCGCATTGAAGACTGTAACGGAAAATGCACTATTGAAATCAGTGAATTACCACTGAGCCGTTACATGCGTTTCTTACCGAACGGCCCGGATTATCTGCCGCTGGTCGCCTTTGTGTCTTACATCATGCACGAGCAGCTGGCCTGGGATCTGCGGCTGCGAATGGCGGAAAAACAGGTCGGCGGGATGGTTCTCGGCGAAAACGATAACAATCAACTGGGCTGGCGGAGTTTTATCGGGCAACCGGAACTGAAGCCTTTTGTGACGATTTCAGTATTGGAATAACATCATGGATAAACCACAACTTAATTTTCATTTGGTGAACAGTAACCGGCTGGAAAGCGGCCGGGCTGCAACTGCGCAGTTTTCCTCTCAGGGCGGCACTATCGGCAGTAACGCCGACTGTACCTGGTCACTCCAGGACAGCCTCGGCAAAGTCGCCGGGGTTCAGTGCCGCATTGTCTGGCAGGATCAGACATTCTGCCTGAAAACCCTGACCGAGCAGGTCCGCCTCAATCAGACGGCGATCCCCCGCCACGCGGGTGCTGTCCGTCTGTCACAGGGCGATATCGTTGAGATCGGCGAACTGCAGTTTAAAACCCATCTTGCCATGACCGATGAACCTTACCGCGACCCGATGGCTGTGGCACCCCAGGATATCGTGTCCGCCGGCAGTAATCCGCTGGATAACCTGATGGATACCCGCACCACACAGGATAACACCCTGCATCAGGGCGATGATACCGCGCCGGCTGTTTTGGGTTCACGCACCCGTGACCCGTTACAGGCACTGGAAAATGAAAGCCTGACCGGCGGCGCGCAGATAAAAAACGACATCTCCGGTCTGCTGGCCGATAACTATCCGGCCTCATCCGCCGCCATGCCGCTCTCCGATAACAGAGGGAACACCATTGTGCAGGAATATATGGATCTGCCGACACTGTCCGCCACCGATCGCACTGATGATCTGCTGCCGCTCACCGATGCCGATCATATTGCGGTAAATCCGCTGATGCGCGGGCTGGAAGCGCATTTACCGATGCACAATTCCCGTCAGGCCAATGATTTTCTGACCGAGATCGGCCGGACACTCAAAGCGGCTATTGAAGGACTTCTCGCACTGCAGAAAACCCAGGATAACCTGCGCGACAAACAATTGCGCCCGATCGAGGATAACCCGCTGCGTCTGAATGTGGATTACCAGGAAGCTCTGCACCTGCTGTTCGGTGATGAACGCAGTCCGGTACATCTGTCCCCGACCGCCGCCGTCAGCGAGAGCCTGGCCAATATGCAGCTTCATTATCAGGCCAATCTGGAAGCGATTTCCGTGGCACTGGATACCATGCTCGATGCCTTCTCACCGGAGCGGCTGCTGGCGCGTTTTTCCCGGTATCAGCGGGCGGGCGAAGAGAGCAGTTCAGATCCGGCATGGGCATGGCAGATGTATGTCAGCTACTACCGTGAGCTGAAATCCTGCCGCCAGCAGGGGTTTGAGAAACTCTTTTATGAAGTTTACACCCATGCCTATGACCGGGCATTACGTAAAAGTTTATAAGGGACATCCATCATGAGTGTGAAACTGCGATACGGATTGTTGCTGCTGATCCTGGTATTAAGCGGATGCAGCAAATCCTGGGAAGCGACCAAAAAAGTCGGCAAGGTGCTGTGGGATCCGGATACGCCGGTGGGCAAAGCGAGCCAGCAACCCTCTGAAATTGCTATCACACTTCTGGCGGAACCCGATATCAATCCGAATCAGGATGGTGAGCCGTCTCCGGTGGAGATGCAGCTTGTCTATCTCAGCGAGGACTCCCGCTTTGAATCGATGGATTTCGATCAGCTGGATGAAAAACCGCTGCCGGATGTGCTCGGTAAAAACTATATCGATCACCAGGATTACACACTGACACCGGATCAATACAAACCGCTGGCATTACTGCGGACCACCGGTGAAAACCGCTATCTGGGTGTGATCGTCCGTTACTCGGATCCCAATGTTACCGAATGGAAAAAAATCATCAAATTAAGCGGAATCGGACGGCAGTATTACCTGCTGGTTCATGTCAGGGCAAATGAAGTGGAATTGCGCAAAGAGGAAGAAGAATAATATGTCGATGAAAAACCGGGTTATCTGGCGCGAAGGTCTGTTTATCAAGCCCCAGCATTTCCAGCAGCAGCAGCGCCACCAGGATTATGTGACAGAGAGCCTGCTCTCTGCGTTCTTCGGTCATCATGCCGGGTTTACCTCGCTGGTGATCAACGACGATATTCTGCGGCTGGGCCGGATCGGCATTTCAGAGGCGACCGGTGTGATGCCGGACGGCACCCTGTTCTCCATGCCATCGCAGGATGAACTGCCGCCGCCGATTGATATCGCACCGATCAATGATACCGGCAACAACATTATCTATCTTGCCCTGCCGCTGCACAGTGCCACTGTCAATGAAATTGCGGCCGGGCATAACAACCACCTGACGGCGCGCTATAAAGAGTTCAGCCTGGATGTCCGTGATCTGCACACCGAAAGCGGTGATGTCAGTATGCTGAATGTGGCAAAACTCAGCCCGGTCCTGAAACAGGGTGCAACAGAGCTGAATGCCTATGTGTCTGTGCCTGTCTGCCGTATCAGTGAACAGACAGCAGACGGCGGGCTGATCCTCGACGATACCTTTATTCCGTCCTGCCTGAATATTCGTTTATCGCCATCCCTGACAGGATTTCTCGATGAACTGAGCGGCACACTGGCCGAACGCGCCCGGCAACTGGCCGGACGGATCGGTTCACCGGGGCAGCAGGGTATCGCCGATGTGGCGGAATTTATGATGTTACAGCTTCTCAACCGTGCATCCCCGCGTTTTGCGCACTTTGCTGCCCAGGATGTGCTGCATCCGGAGCCGTTATTCTGCGAACTGCGCTCATTGTGCGGTGAACTGCATACTTTTACCGATCAGTCACGGCTGGCAGGGCAACTGCCGAAGTATAACCACCAGGCTCTGGCTGAATGCTATCCGCCACTGATGCGGGCACTGCGCCTGGCACTGAGTGTGGTACTGACACCACGTGCTATTGCGATTCACCTTCAGGAACAGGAACACGGCATCCGCGTGGCGACAATTCAGGATCCGCAACTGTTGCAGCAGGGCGAGTTTATCGTGGCGATCCGCGCTCAGATGCCGCAGGAACAGCTGCGCCGCCAGTTCACCCAGCAGACCAAAGTCACCTCCATCAACCGCATCCGCGATCTGGTCAGTGTCCAGCTGCCGGGGGTATCACTGATTTCTCTGTCTGCTGCTCCGCGCCAGCTGCCGTATCACGCGGGTTACACCTATTTCCGGCTGGATCGCCAGGGCACAGCCTGGCAGGAAATTCAGCAGAGCGGCTCTGTCGCCTTCCACGTTGCCGGTAACTTCCCGGAGCTGGATATTCAGTTCTGGGCCATCCGTAACGGGGGCGATTTATGACCGATGATTTACTGACCGGCAGCCTGTATGAGGATACCTCTGAGGATGCACAGTATCTGCGCCAGCGGAGGCATAAGCAGTACCGGATCCCGCTGCGCGGTGAAAATATTAACCCGATGATTGATGCAGCCACCCCGCTGCTCGGTATGGTTATGCGGATGCATACGATGTCCGGTTCGCCGCTGCCGGACAAGCTTTATCAGCAGGTGGTGACAGATATTCAGGCCATCGAGCAGCAGTTGCAGTCTCAGGGCTATGAACCGGGCGCGATTGTCTCGTTTCGCTACGTGCTTTGCACCTTTATTGATGAAACCGCGCTGGGCCTCGGCTGGAATGCGGATAACGGCTGGGTGAAAAAATCCCTGCTGGTGCATTTCCACAATGAATCGTGGGGCGGGGAAAAAGTGTTCATTCTGATCGAACGCCTGCTCGGTGAGCCGAAACGCTATCTGGATCTGATTGAGTTTATCTGGCTGTGTCTGTGCCTCGGTTACCGGGGCCGTTATAAAGTCACCCAGGGCCATAACGATGAATTTAACCGTCTGCTGCGCCGCCTGCAAAAACAGATCCGCCAGCTGCGCCCCGAACAGGGCGCTGTTGTGCTGTATGAAAATACCACCACGGATCCTCACCGCTACCGGCTGGGAAAACGTCTGCGGCTCAAATATATCTTTATCGCCGGCATACTGATGGCCGCCGGTATTTACGGCCTGTATCTGTCACAGCTCAATAATCAGACACACCATATTTTGGAACAACTTACTCCGTTACTGAGTCAGGGTATACACTGATGATAAATATCGATCTTTCTACACTCGTTAACCGCCTCGATCCTGTGGCAAAACATGCACTGGAAAATGCTGCCGCCCGCAGCGTCAGTGAACAGCAGCCGGAAATCACTGCCGCGCTGTTTTTAGGCTGCCTGCTGGAAACGCCGTTAACCGATGTGCGGGTAATCTGCCAGCGCGCCGGTATTGATCACAGCGAACTGGCGGACATGACCGCAGCGCTGATCCCGCCGCATCAGGCACTGACCCAGGGGTATCCGGGGTTTTCCCCGCTGCTGACTGAGCTGCTGAAAGACAGCTGGCTGGTCGCTTCCGCCGAATATCAGCATACCACGCTGCGCTCCGGTGTTATCCTGCTGGTGCTGCTGCAGATGCCGCAGCGTTACCTGCCGCAGCAGGCCTGCACACTGCTCAGTAACATAAATCGTGAACAATTAAAGCAGCAGTTTGATGAGTGGACAGCGGGTTCGGCAGAAAGCCAGTCCGGTGATTTCAGCACTCAGCCTGCGGGCAGCAATACCCCGGCGGCGGACAGCCTGCTCGCCCGTTTCACTCAGAATATGTCAGAGCTGGCACGGCAGAATAAGCTGGATCCGGTTCTGTGCCGTGATAACGAAATCGACCTGATGATCGATATCCTCTGCCGCCGCCGCAAAAACAACCCGGTGGTTGTCGGTGAGCCCGGTGTCGGGAAAAGCGCACTGATTGAAGGCCTGGCACTGCGTATTGAGGCTGGTGAGGTACCGGAAAAACTGCGCCGCTGTCAGCTGCATGTACTGGATCTGGGCGCGATTCAGGCCGGTGCCGCCGTCAAAGGGGAATTTGAAAAACGGTTCAAAGGGCTGATTCAGGAAGTCACCGGTTCCGCCACCCCGATCATTCTGTTTATTGATGAGGCGCATACCCTGATCGGTGCCGGTAACCAGCAGGGCGGCACCGATGTCGCCAACCTCCTCAAACCGGCGCTGGCACGGGGGGAGCTCTGCACTATCGCGGCAACCACCTGGAGTGAATACAAAAAGTATTTTGAGAAAGATGCGGCACTGGCGCGGCGCTTCCAGTTAGTTCAGGTCAAAGAACCGACTGCGGCGGAAGCGGTGATTATCATGCGCGGCCTGCGCACGGCCTATGAGTCCGCCCATCAGGTCTTTATTGATGATGATGCGCTGCGGGCCTCGGCTGAGCTGAGTGACCGCTATCTGTCCGGTCGTCAGTTACCGGATAAAGCCATTGATGTGCTGGATACGGCCTGTGCGCGGACCGCGATCAATCTGACTTCACCACCGAAACAGATTTCCGCCCTGAAAACACAGTTACACCAGATCAGCACGGAGCGGGATGTGCTGGCGCGCGAAGCCCTGCTCGGACTGGTGGATCACACTGACCGCCTGGCCGCGCTGCAACAGCAGTCTGAACAATTACAGCAGTCACTGGATCAGTTACAGACTGACTGGCAGGCACAGCAGACATTAGTCCGCGATATCATCCGCTTACGGGCGAAACTGCTTGGCAGCGCAGAACAACACGCAGAGACAAATGATACAACGGTACAGACGGAAAACGCATCAGACCCGGCAGAGACCGGTGAAGCCGCTGAGCCGGAAACCACAGAAAGCATCCGTGAACAGTTACAGACACTGAATGCAGAACTGGAAACCCGCCAGAAGCTCTCCTCCCTGGTGTCCCCGCATGTCGGCAAAAAACAGATTGCTGAAGTGATCGCCAAATGGACCGGTGTTCCGCTCAACCGTCTGTCACAGGATGCCCTTGCCGTGGTCACCGAGTTACCGGCTTATCTTAGGGAATCCATCAAAGGTCAGGATCTGGCGATTGCACATCTGCATAAACACCTGCTGACCGCCCGTGCCGACCTGCGGCGTCCCGGCCGTCCGCTGGGGGCTTTCCTGCTGGCCGGGCCGAGCGGTGTGGGGAAAACCGAAACGGTATTGCAGATAGCGCAGCTGATGTTCGGCGGCACACAATATCTCACTACCATTAATATGTCCGAGTTCCAGGAAAAGCACACAATTTCCCGCCTGATCGGCTCCCCGCCGGGGTATGTCGGTTACGGTGAAGGCGGTGTGCTGACGGAAGCCATCCGCCGCAAGCCTTACTCCGTGGTGTTGCTGGATGAAGTGGAAAAAGCCCATCCGGATGTGCTGAATCTCTTTTATCAGGCCTTCGACAAAGGGGAAGTGGCTGACGGTGAAGGCCGGGTGATTGACTGCAAAAATATCGCCTTTTTCCTGACCTCAAACCTGGGTGACAGCACGATTGTCGCTTATGAAAACCGCCCGGATGAACTGCTGGATGCGCTGTATCCGGAACTGACCACGTTCTTCAGACCGGCACTGCTTGCCAGGATGGAAGTGATCCCGTATCTGCCGCTCAATGACGAAACGCTGACACGGATCATCCGCGCCAAACTCAGCCAGCTGGAAGCGCGTCTGGTACAGCGTTTCGGCGCACAGGTCACTATCAGTGATGCCGTTTATAACGCCATTATTCAGCGCGCAAACCGGGCTGAGAACGGTGCCCGTATTCTGGAATCCGTCATCGATGGTCACTTACTGCCACCGCTTTCCCTGCTGCTGCTCAAACACACGGCAGCCGGAAAAACCATCCGTCATATCACGCTGTCAGCCACGGATGACAAATTCACCGCTGAGGTGGATGCGGAATAATGAAGAACCGACTGAAAAATGCGCTGTCACTGATAGACTGCCCGACAACCGAATCACTGATAACGCAGTTTCTGCCGCACTGTTTTTTCCGCAGCTCCCTGAGCGCACTGGCTGTGGTCGTACTCAGCCCGCGGGATAACCGGCTGCTCAGTTACTCGGTCGATTATTCACAACCACAGGTCACTGCCGGTCTGCTGGACACCGATGCGTCTGATATCAGTCAGCCGCTGGTACAGGTAACCTTTAACCGGACACCGCTTTGCTGGACAAACCTGTCACAGGGCAGCCATCTCGAGGAAAGCAGTCTGAAAACGTTTATCCGCGGATTACCGGCGAACAGCGGTATCCACGGATTTCCGTTCTGCGATCACGAGGGCAAACCCGCCGGGGCTATCTGCCGTCTCGGTACCGGTCTGACCCGCAAAGAACACGAACGGGGCATGACGGCGATCTATTACCGGATTTTTTGTCATCACTTCTGCTCGCTGACCCAGCGGATGCAGATCCGGACACAGAATCAGCAGCTGTGCGGGCTGCTTCAGCTGGCTCAGGAAAAGGAGCGCAGGCTGGAAGCGATGATGACACAAACCATGGTGACCCCCGCACTGCCACCGTCATCCGATCCGGATATGTCCGGTATCAGAGACCTGACCTCCGCCCTCGACCGGTATGAATCCGACATTCTGAACTACCGGATGCAGGCGGATAACCACGACCTGAATGAAGCCGCAGTGAACCTGAATATCTCCAAACGTGCCCTGGTGTACAAATTAAAAAAATACGGATACATGTCATGACCAAGAGGATGCTTCAGAGCGTGACCGCTTTGCTGATACTGACACCGCTGTGGAGCCCGGCACAACCGGTTCCCGCACTTTCCGGTGATATGTCAGCACGGCTGGACACCTGCCGTAAAGAGTCGTCACCGCTGGTGCGGCTGGACTGCTATGACAACATCGGCAGGGACAACGCCGTGCCGCAGACGGCCCCGGCGGCGAAAGGCGAGATCCGGCGCCGGGCGGCAGACAATGAAGAGAAACGGACAGAACATACCGTGACCTTCATCACCACCCAGCCCCGTGAAGGTACCTGGCCTGTGGTCATGACCGCACCGGCGATTGGCACACAACCGCCCCGCCCGATCCTGATGCTCAGTTGCATCGATAACATTACACGGATGCAGCTGATCATGAACGCCCCGGTGACAGTACATGCTGTCCGTTTATCCACCCCGGAAACCTCATTCAGCAGTGACTGGTTTATCCGCGAAAGCGGTTATGTGCTGGAATCCAGCCGGGGTCTGGCCGGGATCGGTGAAATCAAACGCATTATGACCGGCGACTCACTGACCATCACGCCGGAAAACGGGGAACCGGTGACTTTTGATCTGTCTCAGCTGACAGAAAGTATCAAACCTTTACGCGCGGCCTGCCGCTGGTGAATAGCATGATAGCAACACGTTTTAACTGGTCTGAACAACTGCTCGCCCCGCTTGATCCCGGGCAGATAAGCAGTATGGTCAGTGACAGCAACCCGGACTGGGAATATATCGACGGTGAAATGATTAAATTCGGCTCCCTGACGCATGCCTCTCTGGATATTGAGGCTATTCAGTCACGGATCCTCACTCTGCTGTCTGCCACCACAAAAGATCTCCGCCTGGTGGTACACCTGCTGCGCACCCTGCAGCATGCCGGAAATGCAGAGGAAATCACGCTGGGCGCGCAACTCTTTTCCCTGTTCTGCCGTCAGTTCTGGCACGACTGTTATCCTGACAATATCAGACTGAAAGTCCGTCTGACACAACAGGTTTTACAGCGTTTTGAGCTGGCACAGGATAATTTTACCCGTCAGGCCTCCGCTGCACAGCGGGATAATGTCCTCGGGGATTTTGCCGGACTGGCGCAGTTCTGGAGTGAAAACCACCAGGTCCTGTCACAAAAACTGGATGATCTGAGCCGGGGTTACCGCCGCATTGAGAACAGCGCACCGGACACTGTCACGGCCTCTGTCCGTCCGGCGGCAGATACCACCACAACCACACCGCCTGCAGATCCTGCACCGCGTAGTCTGCCTGCCGCAGAAACCGGAACGGATGGCGGTTTTCCGGTCGCTGACCTTGACAGCGGAAATGACCGCACCCGCAAATCGGCCCTGCTGAATGCCGCGGATGCCCTTTGCCGCAGCGCCCCGGAAAATGCCATCGGCTATCAGCTGCGCCGTTATGCTGTCTGGCACACTATTCAGTCCGTACCGTCCGCCGATGCCACCGGAAAAACCCCGCTGGCAGCCATTGCTGCCGATCGGGTTACCGCCTACCGCAAACAGCTGACACAGGCTGATCCGGTATTACTGGCTGATATTGAACAGAGTCTCAGCCTCGCACCTTACTGGCTGGACGGTCATTATCTGGCCGCGCAGGCCGCGCAGCAGCTGGGACTGGATACCGTTGCACAGGCCATTCGCCGCTGTGTATCGGAGTTTGTCGCCCGTCTGCCGCAGCTGACCACCCTGAGTTTCTCCGATAAAACCCCGTACGCCGGGGCTGACACCCTGGCCTGGCTGACCGCAGCGGATTCCGCCGGGACAACCGGGGTCAGCAGCGCCGGGGCAGACACGGATGAGATCACCCGCTGCTATCAGGAAAGCGGTCTCGATGCAGCGCTGCAAAAGATTGACACCGCCATAAACCGGGCTGAACAGCTGCGTGACCGCGTCTGCCTGCAACTTCTGGCAGCATCACTGTTTGAGCAGTCAGGCATGACGGGACTTGCTCAGGCTCAGTATCAGCAACTGCATGACATCGTATCACGCAGCACAGTAACGCAGTGGGAACCCGCTTTACTGCAACAGCTTACCGGAAAACTTCCGGAGTCCGATTTCAGAAGGAATAACGTTTAATGAAAAAACCATCCTTATCATCCGTGGATGCACAGGGCCTGATCAGAAAATGGTTTAAAACCGATAAACCCAGACTTAAATCGGCATGGGCTGTTTTTCTGGCCATCATTCCGGCGCTGATCCTTATTTGGATTTGGGGAGCGGATTTCAGCTTCCGTGATGACTATCCGCTGCGTCCGGTCAGCGCCCGCTGGCTGGCAACATTCGGGCTGTTCCTGGTTGTTATCGGTTGGGTGGGATACACCGCCCGGCGGCGTGTCCGCGAACTGGAAAAACTGAAACTGGATGTTGAACTGACCGTTTCAGACCCGGTCCGCAAAGATATTGAATTTCAGAACCGCTATCTCAGCCGCTGGCTCAGCGAACTGCGCCGTCACCTCGGCGACAATCGTCATTCACTCTATCAGCGCCCGTGGTATCTGGTGCTCGGCGCGGAAAACAGCGGCAAACATACCCTGTTTTCCGCTAATCTCGGCCTGCTGGATCTGGTACCGCAGGACAGGATCGTCTCAGAAGACGGTATCGCCCTGCATGTCCGCTGCTCACTGACAGATAAAGCCGTGCTGCTGATGCCGCGCGGGCATCTGATCACGCAGCCGCACGATGACAGTGAAAAACCGCAGCTGTATCACCGCCTGTGGAACAGCCTGCTCGGGCGCATGGCAGAGGAGCGTACCCGTCAGCCACTGAACGGTATCATTCTGACCATCGACACCGCCCGGCTGATGACCGAAGACAAAGAAGCCGGCAGCCGTTATTTTGCCGATATTCATATGCGGTTGCAGGATATCCGCCTTGCCTTTAACACCCGTCCTCCGGTGTATATCGTGCTGACCAAACTGGATCTGTTACAGGGTTTCAGTGCCATGTTCCAGTCACTGGGTGTGGCAGAACAGGAATCCGTTCTCGGCGTCACATTTACCCGGGACGATCAGCACAACTGGATCAGTGAACTCACCACCTTCTGGGAGAAATGGATCAGTCAGCTCAACGCCGCTCTGCCGGAAATGATGCTGAACCGGGTCGATGACAGCCAGCGCAGCGAGCTGTTCAGCTTTATCCGCCAGATGGTCGGGCTGCAGAACCGGGTGACAGAACTGACAGAACAACTTATCGGCAGCAATGATGACGACATCCCGCTGATCCGCGGTATTTATCTGACCTCTTCCGCCCAGCGCGGTCAGATCGACGATATCTTCACGCAAAGCGCCGCCATGCAGTACAACCTGCCGCCCGCACCGACACATACCTGGCCGGTCAGTGAAAGTCAGCCCTGGTTTACCGGTCAGCTGTTCCGTGATGTGCTGTTCTCAGAACCGAATCTGGCGGCAGAAAACCGTTTCTGGTTACGCCGCCATCACCACAACGTCTTTTTTGCCTCGCTGGCAACGGCGGCAGGGATTATTGCCCTCTGGGTCGGCTGGCATCATTATTATGACCAGAACTACCAGGCAGGTAAAAACGTGCTCTCCGAAGTCAGTGCATTCAGCAGTGTGACGGCGGATAACCAGCAGGACACCACCGGCGTGCGTCAGTTGCCTATCCTCAATCCGCTGTCGGAAGCCACGCTGGCTTACGGCAATTACCGCGAGAAAAACGGTATCCTGACCGATCTTGGTCTGTATCAGGGGAAAAAAGTCGGCCCGTATGTGGAAAAAAGTTATCTGCAACTGCTGATCGAACGTTTTCTGCCGGCCATCATGGCCGGATTACAGCAGGATCTGGCCCGTGCGCCGGAAAACAGCGAGGAAAAGCTCACTATTCTGCGTGTCATGCGCATGCTGGAAGACAAAAGCGGCCGTAATAATGCGATTGTCAAAGATTACCTGCGCAAACGCTGGAGCCGTGAATTCACCGGGCAAAACGAAATTCAGTCACAGCTGATGGCGCACCTGGATTATGCCCTTGAGCATACCGACTGGGCAGCAGACCGCGAGCGCGGAGATGCGTTAGCCGGTCAGGCCTTCCAACCGTTTGCCCCGGCTATCCGTAACGCCCAGAAAGAGCTGAGCCGCCTTTCGCTCTATCAGCGGGTATATCAGACACTGCGCCTGAAAGGCCTCAATGAGCTGTCGTCACCGCTGGATCTGCGCCATATGATCGGGCCGAGTTTCAGCCATGTTTTCGTTTCACTGGATGATGAAAAACTGGAAGTGCCGCAGTTCCTGACCCGCAACGGACTGACCAATTACTTTATCCGGCAGAATGAGGCGCTGGTGGATCTGACCGCACTGGATGCCTGGGTACTGAATTTGTCACAGGATGTCCGTTACAGCGAAAGTGACCGCCGGGAGATTCAGCATCAGATCAGCGAACAGTACCTCGGTGATTATGCCGCAAACTGGCGGGCAGCAATGAGCAATCTGGAAGTCCGTGAGTTTGAAACCATCCAGGATGAAATCAGTGCGCTGGAGCAAATTATCAGCGGCGAGCAGCCGTTACGCCGGGCCCTGCAAATCCTGCGGGATAACACCAGTCTGCCTGCCGTGGACAACAACCTGACAGAGAAAGAAAAACAGGCCCTTATGACGCAGGGTGAGTACCGGTTACTCGGGCGGATCAACCGCGAATTCGCGCCGCAGACAGAAATACTGGTCAGTAACAACGGCGAAAACCTGCAAAACGTCAACCAGAAACTGAATGACCTGCATCGTTACCTGCTCAGTATCGCAAATGCGCCGGTGCCGGGCAAAGCCGCACTGAAAGCCGTTTTTCTGCGTCTGGAAGAAAATAACCGCGATGCCATTTTTGAAGTCAGCCAGATGGCGAAAACCATGCCGGAACCTCTCGGCCGCTGGATTGGTGAACTGGCTGACCAGGCGTGGATTGTGGTGCAGAAAGAGGCGATCCGTTATCTCGAAGTGGAATGGAATGAATCCGTGGTCAAACAGTACAACAGCTACATTGCCGGCCGTTATCCGTTTGATCCGCAATCAAACCGTGATGTTCCGCTGAGTGAGTTTGAGCGCTTTTTCAAACCGGGCGGGACACTGGATGCTTTCTGGCAGCAGAATCTGCGGCCGTTTGCCGAGAACAATCTGCTGGTGAATGAGGACGGGCAGTCACTGATCCGCCCGGATGTGCTGGAACAGATTGAAACGGCCAACCGCATCCGTAATACCTTCTTTACCCCGCAGGGTAACCTTGAAACTCAGTTTGCCATTGAACCGGTCCAGTTGTCCGGAAACAAACGGCGCAGTGTGCTGAATCTTGACGGACAAATTCTCGATTATGCACACGGACGCAGCAACACCGTTCATATGATCTGGCCTAACTCCATGCGTTCCGGCGGAGAAAGTAAGCTGACCCTGGTTTCCGGCTCCACCGGCAAATCACCGCGTGCGATTGTCCGCAATGGCCCGTGGGCACTCATCCGGCTGATTCAGTCCGGTAAACTGACCAATGTGAACGCCGACAGTTTCGATGTCCGCTTTACGGTGGATGACGGGGAAATGACCTACCGCATCTCTGTTGATGAGTCGGATAATCCATTCTCCGGCAATCTGTTTTCCCGTTTCAGCCTGCCTGAAACCCTGTATTAATGACGGAGAAAAATATGGACGGCATTGTTATCCGGACAGGCACTTCCCCGCTGGATTTACCGGCATTCGCGGAAATCCGGGAAGAAATAAATAAACTCAGTCACCCGTCCCAGCCGGAAGTCAGCTGGTCGCGGGTGGAGGCCAAATCCCTGGAACTGTTCAGACAAAACGGCGTGGATTTGCAGACGGCGGTTTACTACACCCTTGCCCGTCTGCACCGCGGCGGTCTGGCGGGGCTGACGGAAGGTTGTGAGCTGATTGCTATGATGATGGTTCATGACTGGGATGCGGTATGGCCGCCGCAAATCAATCACCGCATTGAGATTCTTAACTGGTTTATCACACGGGCCATGGCAACCGTACGCCGTCTCGCCTTCCGCCGTGATGACCTGCGCCTGCTCTACCGGGCAGAGCGGGCGTTACAGCTGATCACCGGACGGCTGTCGCAGGCACCGTCCGGCAAAATGCCGATCACGGATAATCTGCAGTTTTACTTCCGTAATGCCGCCAAAGAGCTTGAGCAACTCTCACCGGCGGCAGGCGGTGACGTGCCGCCGGTAACCGTCGCTCCGCTGATCTATATCGCGGAAGAGAGCCCGGCAGGCTCCGGAAGCCATGCGGCGTCTGACGGCAATTCCGGTCACAGCACCGTCCGTTTTGTGCAGATGGTGCCGGAACCGCCGCCACCCCGCAAAACCTTTCCGTTTGCCGGATTTGCGGCGGGTCTGGTCACCGGACTGATTCTGATCGCCGTGCTGTTCTTCACTGTCTACAAACCAGTGAAAGATGAACTGGACAGCGTCGCCGCACAGCCCGGCAGTGCGCCGGTTCTGTGGTTTGCCAACCCGCAGCTGGCGACTTACGGACAGGTTCTGGCCGATGCGGAACAACAATCTCCGGTTGCCCCGCTGCTGCTGACCGAAAAGATGACCGACATTGCCCGTCAGCGCTGGCCGAACGACCCGGATCAGGCGTATGCCACCCGCCGCTGGCAGGACACTCTGCAGATGCGGATTGCTGATGCGGAACCCACGGACAGCTGGTATCTCACCAATGAACGGTTACAGGCACTGTCCAACACCATTGTTGAACGGGAAAAAAAACGCGGCAGTTTTACCCTGTCGTATCTGAAAACGGAAATCTACAACATCCGGCAGGCTCATTCAAAAACAGTTCCGGCAGAAGAATATCTGCGGGCCTTGTCTGACGACATCCGCAACGGCCGGCCGGTTTCAGCCGCACAGCTGCACCGGATTAACCAGCAGCTTAACGGCCTGATTGCGCTTTATGCGGATTTACAAAAACAGGCGGAACAGGCGGGTCTGAAACCCGGCAGCGGCAAACAGGAATAAGGAAAACCATTATGGCGAATATGATCTATTTAAATCTCAGCGGAAACCAGCAGGGCAATATTTCACAGGGTTGCGGCAGTCTTGATTCTATCGGTAATAAATATCAGCAGGGCCATGAAAATGAAATATTTGTACTCCATCTGAATAATATGTTCAGTCGTACCCAGAACCTGACATTCAGCCCGGTGAATTTTGTCAAGCTGCTGGATAAATCCACCCCGCTGCTGGCAAATGCGATTGCCAATAATGAAGTGATGGAAATGGTATTCAGTTTTTACCGGACGTCACAAAACGGCTCACAGGAAAAGTATTTCACCGTCACATTACGTCAGGCATCTATTGTCAATATTAACAGTAATTATCCGCACTCTGCGGATAATAATGACGCGCAGCCGGAGGAAACCGTCAGTGTGAAATACAAAGATATTATTTTCCAGCATGTTATGGCAGGAACATCCGGCTATTGCTGCCAGGAAGAGATCACACGTTAATTTTCCGTACACTACATACTGATTACCGGCAGCGGCAGAGTCACTCATGAGCGAAATTAAATTTTTACAGGAACAACATTATTTACAGCAACTCAGCCGCAGGTTTATCCGCGACTATCCGCATCTTGCTGATGTACTCGACCCGGATGATGAACAAAGCGGCAGCCTGCTGGAAGGGTTTGCCTTTCTCAGCGCCCGGTTGCAGGAAAAAGTGGATGATGCCTTTCCTGAAATTACCCTGCCGCTGTTACAGCGCCTGCAATCCCGTGCAATAAAAGGTATCCCGGCCACTTCGGTTGTCCGTTTTGATGGTCAGGAGCAGATTGATTTTCCGCTGCCTATCCCCGCCAGTACCGAGGTAAAAGGCGCGGCTGAGGAAATCTTCACAACCTGTAACCCGGTACTGATGCAGCCTTACACCTTATTACGCCGCTATGTGACGCATCATCCGTCAAAAAGCTGTCTGTCACTGGAATTCAGATACCGCGGCAGCCACAAAAAGCCGGAAACCGCACAACTCAGCTGTTTTCTTGATCCCGATGTTTCTTCCGCCGGTATTTTATTACTTTGGCTGAGTCAGTATTTTGATCATATTGAACTGGCTCATAACAATACGCTGTATCACGGTGATGAAACCCGGTTCAGCTTTATTCCGCAGATAGGAAAACATAACGCCGTGTTATCCGGCGCGGATGAAAAACCGAACTGGCCGCAAAAATTGCTGGAAGGATTATATATCGATCATGTCCATCACTTTATCAGCATTGATATTCCGGCGATTGTTCCGGTGCTGGACTGGGTATCCGCAGACACCTTCACACTGAATATCTATTTCAGTAAACAGTTGCCATTGCGTAATGATCAGCTGACAAACAGCTTTCTGCTTAATTGTGCCGCAGTTGTAAACCAGGAAAAAGAAAACGAAGTCATCCTGGATTTCCGTGAAAATGAAGCGGTTTATCGCCTGCCGGTGGATGACGGATATTACATTACGGAGCTTAAGCATATTCAGCTGTCTTTTGAGCCGCATGAGGAATCACGGGGCATTGTCGCCGATTTCCATCCGGTGATTCACCTCGCCCCCGCTTCCCGGCTGCTGCCGCAATATCAGGATGCCTGGTTCTACGCACTCAGTATCGATAAAACCATCACCGGTCAGAATCATTATTATATCCATTTTTATGATAATCACGGTAAAGCGCTCACCCTCCCGCCGGGGCCGCATTTCCGCTGTACTTACCGCTGCATTATCAGTGCGCCGCAAAGCCGTGCTGCGGATATCAGCCATCTCAGTCCGCAGCTGCCGGATTTGCTGACTGCCTCCGGTGTCACACAATGTACACCGTGCTATCCGCCGATAACGGATAACCACGCTTACTGGAATCTGCTGTCACATTACAGCGCCAACAGCTTTATGCTGTCATCTGTTGATTCAGTGAAACAGCTGATCAGCGACTATGTGTTATACCAGGAAACAGACCGGCAGCGCTGCAAGCAGATAAACCAGCTGCTGAGTGGCATTCATGCGGTTGATTCGGTACTGGAAGACCGTCTTGTCCGCGGAAAACCATACCGCTGTCTGGATCTGACAATGACACTCGATGCACACAAATATGATAATCCCGGCGATGCCTTTATGTTTGTGATGCATTTATATCATTTCTTTCCGTTCTGCCTGTCAGAAAATATGCTGCTGAAAATGAATGTACAATTCACCGATAATGATACGGTCTGGCATTTATCACCTTATTTACTGAACGGATATAAGTCGCTGATTTAAATCAGTACCCGGGAGGCTGTCACTGAAATAAACGGGCAGTTATCAGAGATAAACTGCCCGTTTTCAAAGAAGGGATTAACCGCGTATTTATTCGTCAACAGGACAGCGATACATTAAATTTTATCGTCATCATTATCAGTACTGTGATTGATCTGATTATTCCGGACATCTGTCAGCATTTTTCCCCGGGAAAAATCTTCTTCTAATGCATTCATGCAATAGTTAATATAGAAGTATTGAAAGAGAAATGTCAGGGTTCTGTTAAGATATAATGTAATGCCGAACTCTCTTTCTGCATAATTTTCCAGCGCACGCTTCATTTTGAACGACCAGACAACCCAGAAAACAGTGACAGAAATGGAAAACACATTACTTAATATAGTATATATGTCATCCGGCCCGGCAGTATATCGGTCATGATATACATTATTCATCATACTCAGCACATCCATATGTAAAGATAGACCCATGACAATTGCAAGATAAATAAATATCTTACTTTCAAATGTTTTTTCTTTCAGTTCTGAATTAAATGCATCTGCATTCTTCCAGGCCCACATTACCGGATAAATACCCGCTGTTAACATACTGAGTAATACAAACCGACCTGTACCCTGATTTGTGATTGACTTTAATGTATTAATATCTTTCATTATATATCCGCTGCATTGATTAAATAATACACAGGAATTTCCTGTTCTGTTGATTAATATATCTGTAAATTATATTCGTCATTTTCTGCTGCTATCGCATAATGCAAACACGATCACCAAAAAATTTAATGTTGATATATTACAGTTTTACAGATAAATCATAAATGCTTTAACATTAAGTTGGCGTTAAAATTCAAAAAATAAGATAAATAAGAAATTTTTGACCAACGTAATCCAGTGATGATGATTATCTTATCAAAATACACTGCGGCAGAATTCATATTTAATCTGAACATAACAGTTTCAATAAAATAGTCACACAACTACACATAATGAGAGTTTGTGCGAACGGTGACAAAATAGTGAGTGATGATAACTCACCTGTCTGTAACCATTATTAATCGGACAGAAGATATACAACTGTCCCGGAAACCTTAGCGCAGAACAATAAATATTTTTTGTTTTTCACGACAACTATATTAGAATTACTTTTTCCGGTAAATAATCAGGTTAATAAATGACATCGATAGACAGAGTACAACACAGTTTAGTCTGTGTTGTTTTTTTTGCGGGTTGGTTCTTAATTCAGTTTGCGATACTGGCGTTCCCCGGAGCGACCACCAGCAACGGCGTCTTTGCAGCCTGGCCGGTATTTATGATCTTATTTGTCCTGCCTTATTCTCTGTTTTCCCGGGCATTTTACCAGAAACGAACCGGACTGATGCCTTTCGGTACAATACCATTGTCAAATCTCTGGTTGCCGGTAATCGCGATGATGATATTATCTGTTGCAACCCAGTTTTTCGGCGAAAATGAAACGTGGATGCTGCGGATATTTACCCTGTCCCCTTTGCACCAGTTTATGATGGTCGCAGCTATTATTTTTGCTGCACCGGTTATTGAAGAGATTATTTTCAGAGGCTTTCTGCTGAATACAGGAATAGGATATGGCCCGAATGGTAAACACATAGCCATTCTTATCACCTCGCTCTTATTTGCATTAGTACACTCTCAGTATCATTCCCCCGTCACATTCATTATGATTTTTGTGATGTCCGTTATTTTTTGTCTGGTCAGAATTAAGACGAATTCCCTTATAGCACCGATTGTCTTACATGCTCTGTATAATGGCATATACATGCTGCTGTTTTTTCTTTTGACAGATGTCAGCTAAATGAGAGTCAGGATCTGTGTTTGTAAACCAAAGAGTCAACAAATGAAAAAACGATTCATTTCCATGCTGTTCACAGTATCAATTCAATCCGGATTCACCACTGAAAACACCCCGGCAACGTAATCACAACGTTGTTATTTTGTTGCTGTTATGTTTTTTGACGCAGATCTCATTTTATTTTCTACCGCCATGATTAACTTAATCAGGTTATTATGTTAAAAATCACTTTTAGCGACGACAATAATTCACAACAACACTCATTACAGAGAGGATTACAGAGGTGAATATGAAAAAGATACTTTGTTCCCTTTTTACTGCTGTGATTGTTTTTTCTTCTGCCCCTGCGTTTTCCTGTGTCATGTGGGGTCAGCATACATGCAATCAGGATTGTAAAGATATGCCCGCATGGCTGTATCCGATATGTATATATGGCGGCACTCATACTCATTGATAAAGATGTATTAAAAAAGCCTGCTCAGTGAGCAGGCTTGATCTCACGGATGGGCTCAACAAGATAATCTTCCGGTTTTGTACCATCATACATTGCCGCCAGGCATTCTGCCGTTTCAATATCACCCGTTTCCTGAGCCGCCGCTTTACACTCAGCCACACGATCCATAACAGCCAGAAACACAGGCGTAAATTTAGCTCCGGAAGCCGGACACCGCCTGACACCGCCTGACACATTGCGCTTAGTGAAATATCGTTTAGGATACATTTAACTTAAGTATGTATAATTACCTAATAGTATCCTTCGTAATTGTGTGTTTATGGTTTACTTCCCGGCTTGCCCCGTTCCTTGGTTACGGGGCTTTTTTTTGCCCCTCCGTTTCAGTCTCCCGCATTATCTATTTACCTTGTTTACCGTCAGCTGCCTTGCACGGCCGGGGCGATTTATACCCCGGAATAACAAAAACTGTAATGGCTATGTACAGAAAACAGAAAATGTTAAACAGGTAACTATTAAAGCAACGATGCCATGAAACGTCAGTGCTATCATTACCCGGGTCGTATCAACGTTACCGTTTTTTCTGTTACTGACTAATTCACTCAACGCAATCACAGAGAAGAAAAGACAATAGACACCTGCACCAAAAATAATAAATGCCATACTCAAGCCTCTGGACAACGTTGACCACCCGCCAGAATTGTTATGAGCGCTGACCTCATTAATAACCAGTGCGGCTATAAATACGATAAGCCCGAACCAAAACGCATTTAACACGCCTCTTCCGACCACGGTGACGTCTGTTTTATCAGTATCCATGTAATTTCACTTTTATTAAAATGGGCATTAAGTAACATATACTATCCTTTTCAGATGATTTAAAAGCGTATAATTTATCCGAAAATCACAGAGTAATAAGTGTACGCTTTGCATTTTACGGAACCAGACAACGCACACAGCCGGAAAAATTTTTTCTTTCGTACTTTGCTCAGCGCGATTTTTTGAGATAATTAAGACAGTGACAGCAGGAGTAAAGGCTTGTGTTGCTGATTTGTGTTCCTGAAACAGGAAAACCAAGGTTATAATACTGGTTATATTTACAGAAACCGGTTAGATAGTAACGTATAAGTGCAAGATATAAGTTACTGAATTTTAAATAATTTATATGGTGATAGCGACTATGGCGTTACTGATTACCGAACGTTGCATAAATTGTGATATGTGCGAACCCGAGTGCCCCAATGAAGCAATTTCAATGGGGGATTCTATCTATGAAATTAATCCTGATTTATGTACTGAGTGTGTCGGGCATTATGATAAACCGACCTGCCAGTCCGTCTGTCCGATTACCAACACGATTATTATCGACCCGGAGCATACCGAGACACAGGAAATGTTGTGGGATAAGTTTGTGCTGATGTACCACGCCGATAAGATTTAAGCGCAATGATGCGCCCGCAGCCGGGCGCATCTGTCAGGAATTGGTTTCAAGGATAACCGTTGCACAAGCGTAATGACGCTCGTCGGCAATAGAGACATGGTAGTGTGTGACTTCACGGGCGGCAGCCAGTTCTCCGGCATAGCCGAGAAAGGTCAGGTTAGGTTTGCCGAGTGAGTCATTGCTGACTTCAAACTGATTAAACGCCAGCCCCTGACGGATCCCGGTGCCCAGCGCTTTGGATGCGGCTTCTTTAACCGCAAAGCGCTTGGCCAGAAAGCGCACCGGTTGTTTATGCTGCCGGTACACGTCCCACTCCGCGTCACTGAGGATCCGTTTTGCAAAGCGGTCACCGGAACGCCCGATAACCGCTTCAATACGACTTATTTCAACAATATCTGTACCAATGCCGACAATTGCCATTAACGACGGGCTTCCCGCAGCAGGGTTTTCATATCCGCAACAGCCGCAGCCAGCCCGCTGAAGACCGCACGGCCGATAATCGCGTGGCCGATATTCAGCTCATAAATCGCCGGCAGTGCTGCTACGCGCTGAACGTTGTGATAGTTAAGACCGTGTCCGGCATTCACTTTCAGGCCTTTACCAGCCGCATAGGCGACCGCATCTTTAATACGGATAAATTCTTTGTCTTCTTCCTGAGACGTTTCCGCATCCGCATAAGCGCCGGTGTGGATTTCAATGAACGGTGCGCCGACATCATCTGCCGCATCAATCTGAGTATGATCCGGGTCGATAAACAGGGAAACTTTAATACCGGCTTCAGTCAGACGTTTCACCGCACGGGCGATTTTTTCTTTCTGACCGGCGACATCCAGCCCGCCTTCTGTGGTGACTTCCTGACGTTTTTCCGGCACCAGGCAGCAGAACGCCGGTTTGATACGGCAGGCAATATCAACCATTTCATCGGTGACCGCCATTTCCAGGTTCATACGGGTCTGAATGGTTTGTCTCAGCAGTTCCACATCACGATCGGTGATATGGCGGCGGTCTTCGCGCAGATGCACGGTAATACCTTCCGCACCCGCCTGCTCTGCGACAAATGCCGCCTGAACCGGGTCCGGATAGTTGGTGCCGCGCGCATTACGGACAGTTGCAATGTGGTCAATGTTTACACCCAATAAAACTTCACTCATTTTTTCATCCTCCGGGTAACTTATGCTGTTCAGTTTAACCTTTTTCAGACGAAGAGGAACCATCGCGGGCATTTTCTTTTGAAACCAACGGCGGGCGCACAAATTGACGAAATAATTCGCGGCTTTTCAATGGCTTTCCGCCGAGATAGGGTTTTAAGGCGATACGGGTGAAGCGTTTGGCGGCACGTAACGTTTCCGTATCCGGAAATTCCCGGGCGGCAAGTGCTTTCAGCTCACGACCGGTGAAGCTGCTGTTATCCACCACCAGGCTGGCGATAAAGCCTTTTTCCTCGCGGTAGCGATAGGTCATGGTATCAGAGACTTCCTGCCCGCTGCCCGCACAGTGGAGAAAGTCCACGCCGTAGCCGATATGATGCAGCAGTGCCAGCTCAAACTGACGCAGTGCCTGTTCCGGTGTGGTATCGCTGGCCGCGAGATACTGAAGGCAGCGCAGGTAATCAAAAAACAGCGCGGAATACGTGACGCCGTTAGCCAGCACACGGGAGAGCAACTCATTGATATACAAACCGCTGTAAAGAACAGTGCCGGTAAGAGGTAATGCGAGGGAGATAGGATCCGCGTCGCGCAGGGTTTTCAGTTCCCCGCGCCCGCCCCAGCGGATCAGCAGCGGCGTAAAGGGCTGCAATGCCCCTTTGAGACCGGAACGGCGGCGGCGCGCCCCTTTCGCCAGCAGGCGCTGCCGCCCTTCCTGTTCAGTGAACACATCCAGCATCAGGCTGGTTTCACTGTAAGGGCGACTATGGAGTACAAATGCGCGCTGCCAGCCGTCCATTGCTGCGTTACTTCAGGTCGTCAACATAACCCAGGCTGCGCAGTGCCCGTTCGTCATCGGCCCAGCCGGCTTTGACTTTCACCCACAGTTCGAGGTGAACACGGGCATCAAACAGGCGTTCCATATCAATACGGGATTCAGTCCCGATCGTTTTGATACGGCTGCCTTTGTTGCCGATAACCATTTTTTTCTGGCCTTCGCGCTCAACGAGGATCAGACCGTTGATCTGAAATACACCGTTGTCCTGCACAACAAACTGTTCGATTTCCACCGTTACTGAGTACGGCAGTTCATCGCCGAGGAAACGCATCAGTTTTTCACGGATGATTTCAGAGGCCATAAAACGCTGCGAGCGGTCAGTGATGTAATCTTCCGGGAAGTGGAACGGCGCCTGCGGAATATGCTGACGCACAATGTTCGCAATGGTATCGACGTTCATTTTCTTCTCGGCACTGAGCGGCACCACGTCGAGGAAATCCATCTGCTGACTGAGGAACGCAATATGCGGCAGCAGTTTGGTTTTATCTTCCACGTTGTCCACTTTGTTGATGGCAAGCAACACCGGACAGCGCAGAGAGCGGACTTTATTCAGTACCATCTCATCATCCGGCGTCCAGTTAGTGCCTTCAACCATAAAAATCACCAGCTCAACGTCACCGATGGAGCTGCTGGCTGCACGGTTCATCAGGCGGTTGATTGCCCGTTTCTCCTCAATATGCAGCCCCGGGGTATCCACATAAATAATCTGATAATTATCCTGTGTATCGATTCCCATAATGCGGTGCCGCGTGGTTTGCGGTTTCCGCGAGGTAATAGAGACTTTCTGACCCAGTAACTGGTTCAGTAAGGTGGATTTGCCCACATTGGGACGTCCGACTATCGCGACAAAGCCGCAATAGGTGTTTTCTTCGCTCATTCAAGCTCCAACAAAATTAATGCTTGTTCCGCCGCGGCCTGTTCGGCTTTCCGGCGGCTGGAACCGGTTCCTTTTACCGGCTGTTCAACACCGCTGATTTGGCAGTGAATGGTGAACTCCTGATCGTGAGCTTCACCTTTTACCTGAACAACCAGGTAGTTCGGCAGAGGCAGATGCCGCCCCTGCAGGTATTCCTGTAACCGGGTTTTCGGGTCTTTTTGTTTATCCCCGGGCGAGATTTCGTTCAGTCTGGATTCATACCAGCTGAGGATAATCCGCTCAATTGTCTGAATATCACTGTCGAGAAAAATCCCGCCAATCAGGGCTTCAACAGTATCCGCGAGAATGGATTCACGGCGGCTGCCGCCGCTTTTCAGCTCTCCGGGTCCCAGGCGCAGACATTCGCCGAGGTTAAATTCACGGGCCAGTTCCGCCAGGGTATTTCCGCGCACCAGTGTGGCGCGCATCCGGCTCATATCCCCTTCATCCACTTTCGGGAAACGGTGATATAAATCATTGGCAATAACAAAACTTAAAATAGAATCGCCGAGAAATTCCAGGCGTTCGTTATGTTTGCTGCTGGCACTGCGGTGAGTGAGTGCCTGCATTAATAAGTCCTGACGGGTAAAAGTATAGCCGAGTTTTCGCTGCAGCTGGTTTATGACTATCGGGTTCATGTGCGACCAAAAATTAGGATGTTTATAAAACGCACACGCAACAGACCTGTAGCCGCGAAAAACCGCGATACAAAACTGTTGCGTTTGCACTGGCTCCCCGGAAACCGGGGAGCCAATCATTTTGCGGGGCATATTCTACACTGTGATGACAGGTAATGCTCAGCAAATTCTGTTTTTTCTATTCTATCCGTCCGAAACGGCTCAGGCGCAGGCCGGTAGGCCATTCACCTTCCTGTTTTTCAAGGCTTAACCAGATAAAGCTGGCACGACCAACCAGGTTTTGTTCAGGCACAAATCCCCAGACACGGCTGTCCGCACTGTTATCACGGTTATCACCCATCATAAAGTAATGCCCTTCCGGCACCACCCAGGTGTACTCCGGTAATCCCGGCTGGCGGAACAGACGCTGCCCGCTGATGCTGTCCGGAGTGATTTCCGGAACGGTCAGAATATGGTGAGCTACCGGCCCCAGATTTTCAATCCGTTCCGCCTGACGACGATAACCGACTTCCATATCATCTTCGATCGGGAACTGACGGGCGCCGCCGCTCATAAAGGAGCCGCCCAGCGGCGATTTTTCCCAGCGGATAGCCCATTCGCTTTCATATTCCTGACCATAAGTGACCGGCAGGGTTTCACAGCTGCTCTGGTCTTTAGTACAACCCGGATAGACCTGTAACTCTTTGGCATACGGGTCATAAACGACTTTATCGCCCGGCAGGCCAATCACACGTTTGACATAATCGACACGCGGATCTTCCGGATATTTAAACACTACAATATCACCGCGCTTCGGCTCCCCGGTTTTAATCAGGGTGGTCTGCGTGATCGGGTCTTTTAACCCGTAAGCGTATTTTTCCACCAGCATAAAGTCGCCGATAAGCAGTGTCGGCATCATGGACCCGGACGGGATCTGGAACGGCTCATAAATAAACGAGCGCACGATCAGAACAATCGCCAGCACCGGGAACAGGGATGCAGTACCTTCCACCCAGCCCGGTTTGGCTACTGTTTCAGCCAGATGAGCCTGATCCATGGTTCCTTCTGTCAGCTCCGCCATGCGCGCCAGTTTTTTCTTACGGGCCGGCTGAATTTTAAATTTATTCACCACCCAGATGATCCCGGTAACCAACGTTGCCAGGGTCAGGATCAGCGCAAAAGTGTTCGCCATTATGTCTCCTTACAACCTGCTGAATAATTAATCTTTGCCGACATGGAGAATGGCTAAAAACGCTTCCTGTGGTAACTCAACGTTACCGACCTGTTTCATGCGTTTCTTACCGTCTTTCTGTTTCTGCAACAGTTTTTTCTTACGGCTGACGTCACCGCCGTAGCATTTCGCCAGGACGTTTTTACGCAGCTGTTTCACTGTTGAACGCGCAATAATATGGGTGCCGATAGCCGCCTGAATCGCGATATCAAACTGCTGACGCGGGATCAGATCTTTCATCTTCTCTACCAGCTCACGACCGCGGTACATAGAATTATCACGGTGAGTGATAAGTGCCAGCGCATCCACACGATCGCCGTTGATAAGCACATCCACGCGCACCATATCAGACGCCTGGAAGCGTTTGAAGTTGTAATCCAGTGACGCGTAGCCGCGTGAGGTGGATTTCAGGCGATCGAAGAAATCGAGCACCACTTCCGCCATAGGAATTTCATAGGTCAGCGCGACCTGGTTGCCGTGATAAACCATGTTGGTCTGCACACCGCGTTTTTCGATACACAGCGTGATCACGTTACCGAGGTACTGCTGCGGCAACAGCATATGACATTCTGCGATCGGCTCGCGCAGCTCTTCAATATTATTGAGCGGCGGGAGTTTGGACGGGCTGTCAACATAGACGATTTCACCGCCGGTCGTTTCCACTTCATAGACAACCGTTGGTGCGGTGGTGATCAGATCGAGATCATATTCACGCTCCAGACGCTCCTGGATAATCTCCATATGCAGAAGACCCAGGAAGCCGCAGCGGAAACCGAAGCCCAACGCGGTAGAGCTTTCCGGCTCATAGAACAGGGAAGCATCGTTAAGGCTCAGTTTACCGAGCGCGTCACGGAAGCCTTCATAGTCATCAGAGCTGACCGGGAACAGACCTGCGTAGACCTGAGGTTTGACTTTCTTAAAGCCCGGCAGCGGTTTATCCGCCGGTGCGCGTGCGCCGGTTAAGGTATCCCCGACCGGTGCCCCGAGAATGTCTTTAATCGCACAGACCAGCCAGCCCACTTCACCGCATCTGAGGATATCTTTATCCACCTGTTTTGGTGTGAAGATCCCCAGACGGTCAGCGTTATACACCTGACCGGTGCTCATGACTTTGATTTTATCGCCTTTGCGCAGTGTGCCGTTTTTGATACGGATCAGTGACACAACGCCTAAATAGTTATCAAACCAGGAGTCAATAATCAGTGCCTGTAACGGTGCATCAGGATCACCTTCCGGCGGCGGAATATCGCGCACCAGGCGTTCGATCACATCGGTTACACCCACGCCGGTTTTCGCCGAACAGCGCACCGCATCAGCCGCTTCAATCCCGACGATATCTTCAATTTCTTCCGCCACCCGCTCCGGGTCGGCAGCAGGCAGGTCAATTTTGTTCAGAACCGGCACCACTTCCAGGTTCATTTCCAGTGCGGTATAACAGTTTGCCAGCGTCTGCGCCTCAACCCCCTGCCCCGCATCAACCACCAGCAGCGCCCCTTCACAGGCGGCCAGTGAACGGGAGACCTCATAGGAAAAGTCAACGTGTCCCGGGGTGTCGATAAAGTTGAGCTGGTACGTGTCCCCGCTCTGCGTGGTATAATCGAGTGTCACACTCTGGGCTTTGATGGTAATGCCGCGTTCGCGTTCCAGATCCATTGAGTCCAGAACCTGCGCCGCCATTTCGCGGTCGGATAAGCCGCCGCAAATCTGAATAATGCGATCTGATAAGGTGGATTTACCATGATCGATATGAGCAATAATGGAAAAATTTCGGATATGGTTAATTTTCAAGATAAAATTCTTCTTTGTAATGCCCTATAAAACTAGCTTTGGACACCTGTAAGGACTCAAAGCCAACACTCTATATTGCTGGTTAATAGACTTATTGCCAGCATTCTACATGCTACAGACACTCAACTCAAAGAAACGTTCATTCTGCGGGGAAAAAACCCGTTTTTCCGGATAACCGGCCGGCCATCCGGCAGCGGACATTATCACCTGACCTCGTTGAACCAATCACCTTTTCACATAAATATATCTTCATTTATAAATTTTAATGATGATTTGATAAAAAATATTCACCTATGAATATCATTAATAATCAAACAATTAAGTGTAACATCAAAAAATAAGCATCTTATGACGATCTGTTTATTTGACTAAAAAGCTATTGGCGACAATTATTGTTAATGGTGATTTTTACTTATTATCCAATGTAATTAAGCTAAAAATAAGACCATATAATAAATTACAGGAATATTTTATCGATAAAATCACTTACATTAGATAATTTAACATTTATGAGGCAATCATTAATGGAACAAATAACCAGAGTCCTTGAAAAAATAAATCAGGGGCGTAACGACCAGCCTCTCACCCTGGCCGATTTCATGCCACTTTCCCTTGCCGAAATCCGTAATACGGGTCAGCTTTCACGGGATGACGCACGGTTACTGTACCGTGCAGCGCAAAAAGAAAAACAAAACAACCTGCTCTATACCGCACGGGCACTGACCCGCGCCAATCCGCTGCTGCGCAACGAAATGAGCAGAGCCCGCTATCACGGTGCAACCCCTTATGGCTATGATGATATTATTGTGCCGCGCGCTGATGAGTTTGCCGCCCCGGGTTCTGTCTCTTCCATGTTTTCCCCGGCCGGTTATCTGACAGAACTGTACCGTGAAGCCCGGGGACTGCATCCAAAAGACAGTGACCATAATCTGGATAAGCGCCGTCCGGACCTGGCAAAACTGGTGCTCTCTCAGGACAATCTGGATAACGAAATCTCTGCTCTGTCACTGGCGAATGAGCAACTGGAAACGGCGCTGATGACAAATGCCGGTCAGACAGACAAAAGCACATACTATGAAACCCTGGCAAAGTCCTGCAACAGTGGTGTAACGCCGTATAACCTGCCGTTTGAGGGAATACATAACGCCCTGGCGCAGCGGAATTTTGTTCTGCCGGATAATATTCTCAGCACCTCTGCGAAGTTTGCCATACTGACGGCATACAACGCCGGTATCTCACCAACGTTGTATGCCATACTGACAGAAGATACAGAGTCATTAACCGGTCCCGACCTGAAAAAATCGCTGAAAAATAACTTCCCGACGATTAAGATTAGAAAGCTTATGGCTCCGGATGCGCTGGCCAATTATTATGAGCTTCCGGCAGATGACATTCAGGCCCTTATTGCCGCCGAAATAACAGGCCGGTTAGCAACACCGGATATGTATAACAAGAATAATAAACTGATAATACCGGCAATAAGCGCCGGCGGGAAAATAACATTCAGTGAACTGGTCAGAACACCGGATGATCAAAAACAGGCAGACTATATTGATTTAATTCCGCAGGGTGGTAATCAGTTTTTAGTTAATTTTAGTGTAAAGGAAACCCTGAAAGACGCGACGCATTTTAGTATAGGCTGTAATGAATCGTTTAATGATCTGGCAGATAAAAAGGGGTTTGTTCCTCTGGCCGGGGAGCACTACAGTATCTCCGTCACACTGGATGCTGAGCTTTTAAAAGCAAAAACCAAAATCGGAATCACCAGAAAAAAACCGGAACCCGCCAGCGACGGGAACTATTACACCTCAGCCACCTTCACCATCAGTCCCAATACGAAACCGGGTATATGGTTCCTCAGACTCAATAAAACACTGCGTCTGGCAAAAGTCAGCAGTATGATCCCGCTCGAAACACAACATGCCTTAATCCACGTAAGAAATGGTTCAAGCGAATGCGAATTACACCGCTTCACCGAAACGCTGCTTTACCGTAAACGTTACGGTATTGATACTGAAACCGCATTAATGCTGTGTAACGCCGGTATCAGCAAAATCCGCTATGACGGGCAGCTCAGCCATTTTGACCGCCTGTTTAATAATCCGCCGCTGAATGGTGTAACTTACACTTTAGGTGGTGATGATATTCCGATGGAACCGGATACCAAAGACCCGCGTCGTGAAGTCCTGAAACGCGCTTTCCGGGTAGATAATACCGGTTTGTGGCAACTCTTTGTTATCACAAATCGTGAAAACGAATCCAAAACTATCGAAAACAAGACAGAAAAACTTCGTGGTCTGTTATTTGTTCGTCTGCTGGCGGATGTGCACAACCTGACAGTAACACAACTGGATGCCCTGCTGCAGATTTCCCCTTACAGGTCAATGAACGTTTACGATTTAGATGGCAAAACGCGCCAGAGAATCCTCTCTTTTCTGTCCCGGATCACCCAATGGCTGAATACACAAAACATTACGGTTGAACAGCTGATGCTGCTGCTGAGTAAAGAATCTCCGGCGGCGCCGACCAAAGAGATGCAGCTCCTGCTGGATCTCTTGCGTAACGGTGGTATTGACAAAGCCGATACAAAAACGCTGTATACCACCATGGCACCGGTGATTACCGCGGCTATGCAACTGGACGTCACGGAATCAGGGGAAGCACTGCTGCGCTGGCTGGATAACAATCATCCCGAAAAGATACCCGCCATCACCGAGGCTTGGGATCTTATTATCAAAAAAGATCAGACAGCCGACGACAAGAAAAAACTGGCGGCCTGGTGTCAGGCACTGGCACAACGTACATTGGTCATTCGCACCTTTACACTCAGTCATGCCGAACTTCAGACATTGTCACAAGGTGCACCGGCCGGCACCATTACTGACCTGTATAACATCTGTGATTTCCATAACCTGATTAACCGCTGTGGTGAACAGGCCGGTACGGTACTGGATGCACTGCAAAGCAGGACACTGACAGTGAACATTCTGGCACAGGCACTGAATCGGTCAGAAGATGTGATTACTCAGGCACTGACACAGGCCGGACAAAAACCGGAACTGACCACATGGCAACAGCTGGCCACATTGCCGCCACGGCTGGATTTGGCCGATACCCTGCATATCACCCCGAAAGATATCACCACGCTGCTGACAGTGTCTGAGAATGTGAAAGCGTCTTATGCAGACCTCTCCGCACTGGCAGGATTGTTACAGGCCGGTCTGAACGAACAACAGACCAGACAACTGCAAAATCAGTCTGAACCGCGCCGCAATGAAGCCCTCAGCGGGGAGTACCGTTCTCTGGTCATGAACAATCCGGTGGCAAACCGTGATGATATCTGGCGTAATCTGCTGGTGGACGGAAAAGTCAGTGCCGGAATCACAACCACCCTGCTGGCGGATGCCATCGCCGGTATTCAGCTCTATATTAACCGCACCATTGCCGGTGATGAGCCGGATGCAAACAGTGCAGCTCTTGAGCGTCAGTTCTTTAAAGACTGGGATACCTGTAATAAACGCTACAGTACCTGGGCGGGTGTGTCTCAGTTAGTCTATTACCCTGAAAACTACGTTGACCCGACCCTCCGTATCGGTCAGACCGCGATGATGAACACCATGCTGGAGCAGCTTTCACAAAGTGAACTCAGCAAAGATACCCTGGAAAACGGCTTCCGCCAGTACCTGACCGCCTTTGAGCAGGTCGCTAATCTGAAAGTGGTCAGCGGTTATCATGATGCCGTTGATATTGAACAGGGCAACACCTGGTTTATCGGTACCAGTCAGACGGAGCCGAAAAAATATTACTGGCGCAAAGCGGATCACAGTAAATGTCAGAATGGCCGCTTTGCCGCCAATGCCTGGAGTGACTGGAAAGAAATTACCTGTGCGGTGAATCCGTACAGGGATATGGTGCGGCCGGTGATTTTCCATTCACGTCTTTATCTGTTATGGATTGAAAAACAAGTACAGAAAGATAACACCGGTAAAGATACGCCATCTTTTACCCTGAAGCTGACACATATTAAATATGACGGCAGTTGGGCTTCGCCATTCAGTTATCATGTGACTGAAGACTTCACCACCGGCGGAGAAAAAAATGGTCTGTACTGTGCCGCCAACCAGGACGATAACTCATTGCTTATTGTCTGCTATAAAAAAGTAAAAGAAAATAACACAGTACCGACTGAATCCTTCGGATTGAATATTCTTCCGGATATGACCCATGAAAAAGAAAAAAATATACAAAAAATATTAACGAAAGTTTCCCATCAATTAGATACAGAAACTACCGTCAGGGTAAATACCCTTCTGAATCGTCAATTCACTTACAAATTTACCCCGGTATCACAAGACGGAAATTCGGCACTGAATCTCACCCTATCCCCTGGTGACTATTTAATCAGTGATCATAATAATAAAAAAACACTGACATTGAATCCTGATGCTTGTATTACCATCGACCCCGGTAAAATATTTGATTTTATTCCCGATCCTTTGCAGAAAGGATTTATTAGTAAACTCATAATTACTGACGCTACAATTTATAAACCGGAATCAATGGAAATAAAGCCTATCGATAATAAAATGTCCGGCTCCATTGATAAGCTTGCCGTAGTGGGTATCAGGCCAACAGATTCGATAAGTGTGATTGCGCTTTCCATCTGTAATCTTAAGCCGGAAGTTGATGACATTATTCTGACAAGTAACACAACAAAACGGAGTTTCACTCTGGGTTTTAACGAAAAATCAGGGTCATGTTCTGCATATAATTGTACTCTTCAAGACGCATTAGCGATGAATAGTGAAGAATATGCTATTCAAACTGATGTACCAAATGCGGGTACACTCCTCTTGGGCGAGATGAAAGCTCAGGCCAAACCTATCCATGCAAATAATATCGAAATTACATTTAAATCCAAGGAGAGTGAATTAAAAAAAATAAACGGTCATGACGCCGGGATCACCCCTCCGGAGTACCCGCTTCATTCAAAAAAAATACTGAAATTCCCGTTTGGGGAACAGAAAATAGATCTTCCCGACAATACAGATGTTAATAACCTGGAGATCATAATAACTGTTAGTTTCAGAAATACAGACATTCTTACAGCGACTGCCACTTATAAGTTGGTTATAAAGAATGCTGCTTTAGATTCCAGACCCATATCCCTGTACACCACGCCGGACGGCGCTCAATATATGGAGCGGGATGGTTACCGTACCCGGTTAAACACGCTGTTCACCCGCCAGTTAATTGAGCGTGCCAATAACGGCATTGACGCAATATTATCCCCTGAAACCCAGTATCTGCCTGAACCGAAACCGGGACAGGGCACCTATGTCACACTGACACTGAAACCGTATGACAAGAATATCCACGGCACTGACCGGGCATTTACGATTTATTACAGCAATGATGTCACGGACACCGGCAAATTTTCAGTTTACAGCGGCTCACTCAGTATTACCGATACGACAGAAGTAAAATTATTCATTCCGCTGATTAAAAACGCCGCGGGTCAGTCTGCTGATACGCAGCAGGATACTTTATATCTCAATGCTAAATACCAGACAGGAGCAACAAAGCCGATCTGTCTGTCCCGCGCCGATGCTGATAAAAATAATCCTGAAGGCTGGACATTGGATAAAAGTGTTAACAAAGGCACCTTCGCCGGCCTGGCAGAAGACGGGGTCTCCGGTTTATTACAATCCGGTGAGCCGATGGATTTCAGCAGTGCCAATGCCCTCTATTTCTGGGAATTGTTCTATTATACGCCGATGATGGCAGCAACGCGCCTGTTGCAGGAGCAGAACTTTACCGACGCTAACCGCTGGTTAAGCTATATCTGGCGTCCTGATGCAAATGGAGCCGGTGACTGGCGGGTACGCCCGCTGAAAGAAGATACCTCCTGGAATGCCGACCCGCTGGATTCGGTTGATCCCGATGCGGTCGCCCAGAATGATCCGATGCACTACAAAGTCAGCACTCTGATGAAACTGCTGGATTTGCTGATTGCCCGTGGTGACAAAGCTTACCGCATCCCGGAACGCGATACCCTCAATGAAGCGAAAATGTGGTATATGCAGGCTCTGGGGCTGCTCGGGAATAAACCTGTCAGCATTCTCAGCAATGACTGGGAAAATCCGTCACTCAGTAATGCGGCAGATAAAACTCAGGCAAAACAGTTCCATGACAAAATCAGCCGAATCCGCAGCGGCGGCCTGCTGCCGGATGTCCGCACTGCTAATACCCTGACCGGATTGTTCCGGCCGCAGCAAAACGAAAAACTGCTCGGCTACTGGCAAACGCTGGAAATGCGCCTGTTTAATCTGCGCAATAATCTCTCCATTGATGGTCAGCCATTATCTTTGCCAATCTTTGCCGCACCGGCAGACCCGGCCGCACTGCTCAGTGCCGCCGCCGCAGCCTCCGGAGGCTGCAAATCGTTACCGTCTGCTGACATCCCGGCAATGCGCTTCCCGCAGGCGCTGGAAAGTGCCCGCTCGCTGACCGGGCAACTGATGCAGTTCGGTTCCACCCTCCAGGGGCTGATTGAGCGCCGGGATGCGGAAGCGATGAGTGAACTGCTGCAAAACCAGGCCGGTGAACTGATGCTCTCTTCCCTGCGGATACAGGAACAGGCTCTCACCGAACTGGATGCCGAGAAAAAAACACTGGAACAGAGCCGGGCCGGGGCACAATCCCGTTTTGACAACTACCGCACGCTGTATGATGAAAATGTCAGTGCGGAAGAAAAACGGACCATGGATCTGTATTTATCGTCTTCTGTACTGAGTACATCCATTGACGCACTGAATATGGCTGCCGCCGCTGCCGATATGGCACCGAATATCTTCGGCGTAGCCACGGGGGGCAGCCGCTGGGGCGGTATCCCGAAAGCCATTGGTGCAGGTATGAGTCTGGCGGCGTCTGCCACCAAAACGACTGCCGATAACATCAGCCAGTCTGAAGCATGGCGCCGCCGCCGTCAGGAATGGGAAATCCAGAAAAATAATGCCGAATCTGAAATAAAACAGATTGATGCACAACTGGAAACCCTTGCTGTCCGCCGTACCGCAACAGAAATGCAGTACAAACATCTGGAACTCCAGCAGGTGCAGACTCAGGCACAACTGGAGTTAATGCAGCGTCAATTCAGCAATAAAGCACTTTATAGCTGGCTGCACGGCCGTCTGGCATCCATCTATTACCGCTTCTACGACCTGACAGCAGCCCGCTGCATGATGGCGGAAAAAGCTTACGGATGGCAAACCAATGATACTGCAACCCGCTATATCAAGCCGGGCGCATGGCAGAGCAATAACGCCGGCTTGATGGCCGGGGAATCTTTGCTGCTGAACCTGGCAGAGATGGAACAGGCATGGCTGAAACAGGATCTTCGTTCACTGGAGGTCACCCGTACTGTTTCTCTGGCAGAAGTGTACCGTACTGACAATGTCATTCTGGCAGTGAAAATTGCTGAACTCCTGCAAGGGAGTGGCAGCGGGAATACACCAGCATCAACCGGGCTTTCAATGACGGAGGATAAACAACTGCATGCCGCATTCAACCTGAAAGCACTGAACATTGCGCAAGACTATCCTGCCAGCCTGGGCAATACACGCCGTATCAAACAAATCAGTGTAACATTACCGGCGTTGGTTGGTCCGTATCAGGATATGCGTGCCATATTCAGTTACGGCGGCAGCGCGTTGCCGGCCGGTTGCAAAGCTATTGCACTATCCCACGGTATTAATGATGACGGCCAGTTCCGGCTTGATTTCAATGACGGTCACTGGCTGCCGTTTGAAGGTATCCCGGTGAATGATGATAACAGCCTGACCCTGAGCTTCCCGGACGCAATCGGTGAGAAGCAGAAACCACTGCTGCTCAGCCTGACCGATATCATCATCCATATCCGTTACACCATTTGTTAATTTTTATCCTGACGACACGCTGCGGGCATCAGATTGTCACCAATAAAAACAACCCGCAGTGATAAATAACAGCCTGTCATTCAGGCTGTTATTTTTTATTCATACTGCAGGCGGGTGACTTTCCTGCATGGTGTCCTGCGGGTAAAACCACAAGACATGCCCGCGGTAAAAAAAATGCCGGTCAAATCATGACCGGCATTTTTTACAGAAAAGAAAACAGAATCAATCAGGACTCACACATATCAATACTGAGTTCTGACGGTGGCAGGCCGATTTGCAGTATAACCGGCTCATAATCCTCAGAGCCGCTCCAGTGACGGGCTATTTTACGCGCCAGCAAAAACCCGGCTGCGCCACCCAGAATACCGCCGGCAAGAACCAAAGACTGGCTTTCTGCCAGTGCCTGTACCAGTCCCGCTCCGGCAAACAAACCCAGCAGCGGCGTGAGATACACCAGCATTGCCGAACGTAATAAGCTTCCTTCCGGGATCCCGACTTCCACTTTCTGACCGGTCACCAGCGGTTCACTGACCGGAATCTCAAGCTGATGCTCTGCTTCCGGCCCCAGTTTATTCAGCAGATAAGAGCCGCATGCCGCCCGGGCTTTGCAACTGCCACATCCGGCAGATGACCCGTAACGCAGGACCGCGCGCCCGTCCTGCCAGCGCACCACGGTTGCCCACTCTTTGACCATATTAACCTCCGCTGAATGTCACACCGTCAGCTATCTGCCGGGCTGTCGCCGGAGGCAGTTCGCCGAAGACGGTGATCTCATTATCACCTTTACGTATGGTATACAGCGTACGTGAACCCTGGCGCATTGTCTGTTGATTTTCTGCTGTCTTCACCGCTTTGGCGACATTCACAGAAAAAGAAAACAGACCATCGCTGAACATGACCGTCTCCACCCATTCCTGTTCCCCCACCTGACGGCGGTTACGGGTCATTTCTTTAAACCCGTTAGGAAGACGCATCACATCCCAGTCAAATTTGACCTTTTCCGGCTGCGGAATCGCCAGTACCGGCGGCATGGTAACAGACTGCACCGCTTTCAGTGCCTCTGTCACACTACTGTTATTCACGGAAGCAGAAACCACGCGGAACTGCTCAAGTGAAACATTATTCTGATCCAGCAGATCCACCTGTAACGGCAGACCGGTTTCTTCATCTGCGACAACAATATAATTGTAACGTGAATTATCTTTTGAGGTGATGCGCACCACCCGACCCGGATGATCACCGATGTGGATCCGCCCGACATCAATAAAATTGTAATAGGCTTTCAGCGCATTGAAGTCTGCGAAAATAATCGACGGCAGATAATCAACAATGTGATTACCGCTCAGGCTGAATGAATCCAGCCCCGGTTCATAGTAGCTGATCTCCTGACCACGCTGGACAATTTCCCGGCGGGAGCTGTCCATCTGCATAATCTGCGCGACAGGCTGACCATCCATAACCGCATAGCGGTAACGGACCGGTGTGATACCTTTCGGGGAGATGGTGATAAAAGAGAGTTCATAACTGAGTGTGCGGGAAGCGTTACCCATATTCTGCAGCAGCGCCTCAGCACTTTGTTGTGCTGAGGCCGGTGCTGCGAGTAACAGGCTGCCCGTCAGAAAAGCAACGGATAACCAGATTCGTTTCATTACTACTGCTGTGGTTGTGAAGACGCGCGACCCTGTTCCGGGGCGGCTGTCTGTTTAACTTCAGGCTGACCATCCGTGTGTACACGGCGATCCAGTTCATACTGCTGGAAAATCGCATTCAGACGCGCACCGCGCTCCTGATCAAAACGGGTCTGCGGAGCAAGGCCCGCGCCGTTTTTCAGATCCAGGCTGACCGGTGAGGCACTGCCCATAAACGGAACAGTATTGAATGCGGATGCATCACCGTTGACCACGCTCTCTGTGCCGTCAGTATTATAGTGCTGAACACCGATAATCACGGCCAGTGATACACAGGCTGCCATACCGATTTGTGTTAACTGACTGGCCCACGGGCGCAGTTTTGCCACAAATCCGTAATCACGCCATGTTTTCGGTTCAGGCTGAGACTCAGGGATCGCCTGAGGTGCGATATAAACCGGCTCCTGCGCCAGTGCTTCAGCTACCCGTGACGCAATATCAAAATGCATAACATCCGGCAGATCGCCGCGCAGGGTATCACGGATAAGGTGATAACCGGCCCATTCTGCCTGCAGATCTGCATCCTGTGTCAGTGCGGTAACCACTTCACTGTCAAGAGTTTCTCCGTCCATCAGTGCGGAAAGTGTCTCTTTTTGCATGCCTACGTTCCCTTCAGTGTGATTTAAGTGCTCACTGATTTTGTATCAGTGGCTGAACTTTATTATCGATGGCTTCGCGTGCGCGGAAGATACGGGAACGAACCGTACCGACCGGACAATCCATAATCTCAGCTATTTCTTCATAGCTCAGACCATCGAGCTCACGCAATGTAATCGCCGTTTTCAGATCCTCGGGTAAGGAATCGATCGTGCGGAAAACCACCGCTCTTAATTCTTCAGACAACATTAAGTTCTCTGGGTTCGAAATTTCTTTTAACGCCCCTGAGGATTCAAAATTCTCAGCATCACCGGCATCCACATCACTGGACGGCGGACGGCGCCCCTGAGCAACCAGGTAATTCTTTGCTGTGTTGACTGCGATACGGTACAGCCAGGTATAAAATGCACTGTCACCGCGAAATGACCCGACTGCGCGGTACGCCTTAATAAAGGACTCCTGCGCCACATCCGGAACATCACTTTGCGGAACATAACGGGATACCAGACTTGCCACCTTGTGCTGATAACGTACCACCAGCATATTAAAGGCTTTCTGATCCCCTTTCTGTACCCGCTCAACCAGCATTTGATCCGTTAACTGCTCGCTCATTCGCAGTGTTATCTCCCGAAGCTCAGCTTCACCATTCTCTTTCCTGTTTCGCTTCACTTCATCATGAGCAAGCGATACTTTGAGTCAGCTAAAATAGCGAAGTTCATTTTTCTTTTAAAAAAATTACAAAAAAGGATCCTTTTTGTGATCCTTGCTGCATATTTTTCGGATAAGTCCTGTGTATTTACCCGCACACTCTCTTTCCGGTAATTAACGTTACAGATTACCACGTTTTTGCCGGTAATCCCTCTGATAATCGCAGAAAATTGCCTCAGGGCAGTACAAATATCCTGTTTAATGTGTTTTTCTCTGAAAAAAGCACCGTTACTGTTATCACAACAGCGTAATTCAGTATTTCAGATAAAACCCGGTAATAAATGATTTAAAATCAGCGCTGTAACTGCCTTCTTCCGTTTTAATACTTACCGTCCGGTGCAGCGCACTGACCGGACGGCGTGATAAGGCGATCAATGTCCGGTGAAAAGGAGTGTCCGGTTTATCTGATACCGCAATCTGCGTGTGCAGAAACCAGTTCTGCTCACCGGCGGCGGTGATAAAATCTTGTCCGGTGGTGTACGGCAGCACCACACAGAATAAACCGTCCGGCGTAATAAGCTGTGCCGCATGCCGTAAAAGCTGCGGGTGCTCCAGTGATGTGGTGTAACGGGCGGTTTCCCGCGCACTGTCACGGCAGGCAACAGCCGGGGCGAAATACGGCGGATTACTGACGATAAGATCGTAACGGGATTCCGGGCAGGCCGCAGTAAACTCACCAATATCCTGATGAAACACCCGCAACCGGTCTCGCCACGGTGACGCCAGAAAATTTTCCGCAGCCTGGGCCGCTGCGCCGGCATCAATATCCACCGCGTCAATCTGCGTATCCGGCAATGACCGCTGCGCCAGCATCAGTGCCACCAGCCCGCTGCCGGTGCCGATATCCAGAATATGGCGGGCATTTTCGCACGGTGCCCAGCCGCCGAGCAGCACCCCGTCGGTACCGACTTTCATGGCACAGCGGTCATGGGCCACAAAAAATTGTTTGCAGGCAAAACCACGGCGGCGGGCGGGTTGTTTTTCGTTTGTCATCATCACTGAGCTGTTTGTCTGTTAAAATAAAGAAATCCCGGCGACAGGATACGGACTTCTGCCCGCAGAAGAAAGTCCCGCACGCTGACAACTATTTTTGATGAAGATCCTGTCCAAGCCGTTTATAATCAGCGGTCCAAACAGAGGTATATAATGACTGCAACTACTTTTTCTGAACTTGAACTGAACGATGAACTGATCCGCGCACTGGATGCCAAGGGCTATGAGCGCCCGACGGCCATCCAGGAAGCGACTATTCCGGCTGCGCTGGATAATCGTGATATTCTGGGTTCAGCCCCGACCGGCACCGGCAAAACTGCCGCCTATCTGCTGCCGGCCATTCAGCACCTGTCTGACTTCCCGCGTAAAAAATCCGGGCCGCCGCGCGTGCTTATTCTGACCCCGACCCGCGAACTGGCTATGCAGGTGGCGGATCAGGCCAGAGAATTCTGTCAGTTCACCCATCACGATGTCGCCACGATCACCGGCGGCGTGGCTTATATGAACCACGCCGAAGTGTTCAGTGAGAACCAGGATATTGTTGTCGCGACCACCGGTCGTCTGCTGCAGTATATAAAAGAAGAAAACTTTGACTGCCGCGCGGTTGAGATCCTGATCCTTGATGAAGCTGACCGCATGCTGGACATGGGCTTTGCCAACGACATCGAAACTATCGCCGGTGAAACCCGCTGGCGCACACAGACCATGCTGTTCTCTGCCACCCTCGAAGGTCAGGCTATCCGCGATTTCGCCAAACGGATCCTGAACGAACCGGTTGAGATCGAAGCCGATCCGTCACGCCGTGAGCGTAAAAAAATCCAGCAGTTCTATCTGCGTGCCGATGACCTCGATCACAAGAAAGCCCTGCTTGCACATTTGCTGAAACAGCCGGACGTCACCAAAACAGTGGTATTTGTCCGTAAACGTGAGCGCGTGCGTGAACTGGCTGACTGGCTGCGCACACAGGATATCGTTTCCTGTTATCTTGAAGGTGAGATGGTTCAGGCGAAACGCAACGAAGCCATCAGCCGTATGACTGACGGGCGCGCTACGGTGCTGATCGCCACCGATGTGGCCTCCCGCGGGATCGATATCGACGATATCAGCCACGTGTTTAACTTTGACCTGCCGCGCACCGCAGATGTCTATCTGCACCGTATCGGACGTACCGCCCGTGCCGGACGCAAAGGTGTGGCCATTTCGCTGGTGGAATCTCACGACCAGCCGCTGCTCGGCAAAATTATCCGTTATGTTGAAGAACCGGTTAAAATGCGGGTGATTGATGAATTACGGCCGAAAACCCGTGCGCCATCGGAGAAAGCGACGTACAAGCCGTCGAAAAAAGTGCTCGCCAAGCGCAAAGAGCAGAAAGCCGCTGAAACTGAGAAGAAGAAAAAAACCAAAATCCGTCACCGCGTCAGTAAAAATATCGGAAAACGACGCAAGCCAGGCGCAGATCATGCGGAGCAAACTCCTGCGGCCACTGAACCACAGGAATAAGCGGAATTCCTTCTCTCTGATAAAAGAAAACGGACTGTCACAGTCCGTTTTTTTATGCTTACTCCCGGGTTTCATCCATCTGTTCCATCGCGGTAACCACCTGCGACAGGGTATGCGCCTTCACACCGAGGACCAGTTTCTGCAAAACGGAATGCGCATGCTGCGGCGGATAATAATCCAGCGCTATCCGCTGCCCCAGCGCTTTCGGGATATCCAGTCCGTCCTGAATATGCGTAAGCCAGTCATGTTCCAGCACATAATGGCGGATAAGTTCGGCCCCGCGCGCGCGCGCCGTCACCAGAGACACCCCCTCTTCCGCCAGCGTATTTTCTGCCAGCCCTGCTGCATTAAATATCACCGCCGGCTGCTGAAGTACCACCGCACAGAATGAAGCCAGACCACCGCCGAGAGAATGCCCGACAAACAGCCACGGACACACGGATTGCGACAACAGATGTGCTGCCAGTGACACAGCCTCCTGATACTGCCGGGCCGGCAGTCCGCGCCCCTGGCGGATATTGGTCATCATATCCGGCATATCATTACTGCCCGCAAATGCCAGAATACCGGTATCGCGATAATGATAAATCATGCTTTGCAGGCCGGACGGGCTGCTCAGCTGATCTTCTGTCAGTGAGAGCGAGGCCAGTGTCTGCGCATCAGAACGGCTGACCTCGCCGATATCACGGCTGCCGGGCTGATAACTGTCAGAACACAACCGGGCCAGGGTAATATCATCGGGAAAACCATCCTGCCGGATCCCGGCGGGTACCGGCAGCAATAAATTCGCTGCGGTCAGATGCTGCCGCTGTAAAAGTGCCTGGCAATGCGGCGTGGATGAGAAAGCCAGTAACTGCGAAAAATAGTGTTCGATCAACATAAGTACGCCTCCTTGGGCACTGAAGGCTTCACTTAACGCTATTCACTACTCTGTAACAATATCATTTTTTATCAGTGAGTTACCGGCATCCCTATCCGTCAGACATAAAAAAACCACGCCGGAGCGTGGTTTTCGGAACACAAATTGTTGCCGGAACGATTACAGGCTGGCAGTAAAAGTACGGGCAATAACGTCGCGCTGCTGTTCAGGTGTCAGTGAGTTGAAACGCACTGCGTAACCGGAAACACGGATAGTTAACTGCGGGTATTTTTCCGGATGGTTAACAGCATCTTCCAGAGTTTCACGACGCAGAACGTTCACGTTCAGGTGCTGACCACCCTCAACACGGACGGTAGGCTGAACCTGTAAATTCACTTCACGGTACTCGAAAGGACCTAATGCGGCACGGGAAACAACATCACCGTCTGCATATTGTTCTTTTGCACAGATGCAGCGTACTTCGTCTTTGCTGTCATCCAGCAGCCAGAAAGAGTTAACCAGTGCAGCGTTTTCGGATTTAGTAATTTGAATACCAGTAACCATGATGACCTCCGGGTGATTCGTTATCAATTTATTGATTGTCATTTAACTTGGAATATTGGTCTAACCAATGTCTCTGCATCTTATATACCAATAATACAGGGGCGATTCTTTGACATATATCAATAAAAATCATATCAATTTTTAACCATCATGATAAAAGCCTGTTTTAAATCAAAATTTCATTTTGTCTATTTTCAGATTTTTTTGCAAAAAATCAGCCATTTTCGCCCTGCCGTTGTGGATATCAGAACCGGACCCGCAAAAAAATCCCTTCTTATTTCCTAACAACGGATAAGTCAGGTAAGCTGAATGCAACTCTTGTAATAAATGAAGGATAACGACACGATGTCTGCATCACTGACCTGGCATGATGTCATCGGCCATGAGAAAACCCAGCCCTATTTCATTGAAACACTCCGTGTTGTCGCCCATGAGCGAGAAATTGGTAAGACCATTTACCCACCACAGAAAGATGTCTTCAACGCATTCCGTTATACGGCGCTGTCTGATGTGCGGGTGGTGATTCTGGGACAGGATCCGTACCACGGACCAAATCAGGCGCACGGCCTCTCTTTCTCTGTGCTGCCGGGTATTCAGCCGCCGCCGTCACTCGTGAATATGTATAAGGAACTGGAAGCGGATATCCCCGGATTTACCCGGCCAAATCACGGCTGCCTCGTCAGCTGGGCACAACAGGGGGTGCTGCTGCTTAATACCGTGCTGACCGTTGAACGCGGGCAGGCGCACTCTCACGCCAAACTGGGCTGGGAAACCTTTACTGATAATGTGATTGCGGCAGTCAATGCCCATTGCGACGGTGTGATTTTCCTGCTTTGGGGCGCACACGCCCAGCGGAAAGGCCAGTATATTGATCAGCAAAAGCATGTGATACTGAAAGCACCGCACCCGTCACCGCTGTCCGCACACCGGGGTTTCCTGGGCTGCGGTCACTTCTCAAAAACCAACGCCATACTGACAGAGCGTGGTCAGGCAGCCATCGACTGGCAGCCGGTGATCCCGGCAGAGCTTCAGCCCGGCGCATAGTACACAGACAAAAATGCCGCCTCTGCGGCGGCATTCCGTTGCGGATGAAAAATCCTTATTTAGAGACCATCACCATCGCCGGACGCAGCAGGCGACCGTTTAAGGTGTAGCCTTTCTGCATCACGTTCACCACATGGTTGGACTCGTGATCTGCAGCATCCACCATACTGATGGCCTGATGCACATCCGGATTGAACGGCACTTTGGTCTCTTCAACCACTTCGATACCGAATTTTTTCACCGCATCTAGGAAGGATTTCAGTGTCAGTTCCAGCCCTTCCAGCATACTTTTCTGTGCTTCATCTTCCGGATTCACCGCACTCAGTGCGCGCTCCAGGTTATCAATCACAGGTAATAATTCATTAGAAAAACGTTCTAATGCAAACTTATGGGCTTTTTCAACATCCTGTTCCATACGGCGGCGGTTGTTTTCAATCTCCGCTTTGGCGCGCAGCATGGCTTCGCGTTCCGTTTTACGGGACTCTTCCAGTTCATGCTCCAGCTCCGCAATACGGGCCTGTGCCGCTGCGGCAGCATCCGCCTGCGCCGTTTCCGGCTGCTCTGCTGCCGTGTTCAGGGTCTCCGCTGCATCTGCAACAGGTTCTTCGTGCGTTTTTTGTTCGTGACTACTCATAAAATCTCCGCGTATTTCGCAATAATCCTGATTCTTGTTTATTATGGGGATCAAACTCAGAGATTCAAGGGAATGGCGATTAAGTGAGGCTAAAACGCACATGCTGACGGACAATACCGCAAAAAACAAATCGTTCCGCTGTATCGGAATTGTCGGCCATCCGCGCCATCCTGAAGCGCTGGCAACCCACGAACTGCTTTATCGCTGGCTGCTGAAAAAAGGTCTGCGTGTGATAGTGGAAAGTGATGTTGCCGCTGAAATGCGGCTGACCGATGCCGTCACCGGCACACTGCCGGATATCGGGCAACAGGCCGACCTGGTGATTGTGATCGGCGGGGACGGCAATATGCTCGGTGCCGCCCGGGTGCTCTCCCGCTATGGTGCGGATGTGATCGGTGTGAACCGGGGAAACCTCGGCTTTCTGACCGACCTCGCGCCGGACAATGCACTCCAGCAGCTCGACCGCGTACTGACCGGGGAATATCACGTCGAAAAACGGTTTCTGCTGGATGCCGGCGTACTCAGCCCAAACGGTAAACTACGCCGCAGCACCGCGCTCAACGAAGTGGTACTGCACCCGGGAAAAGTCGCACATATGATTGATTTTGAAGTCTATATTGATGAGCGCTTTGCATTCTCCCAGCGTTCCGACGGCCTGATCATCACCACCCCGACCGGCTCCACCGCCTATTCGCTTTCCGCGGGCGGGCCGATCCTGACACCGAATCTTGATGCTATCGCCCTGGTGCCGATGTTCCCGCACACCCTCTCCTCACGGCCGCTGGTGATCAGCAGTCACAGCACCATTACCCTGAAATTCCCGCAGACCAACATTGATTATGAAGTCAGCTGTGACAGCCAGATAGCGCTGCCGATACAAGAAGGGGACGTGGTCAGGATCAAACGCAGCAGCAAAACACTCGATCTCATACACCCGATTGACTATAACTATTTCAATACGTTAAGCACGAAACTCGGCTGGTCTAAAAAAATGTTCTGATTTTTTTCATTCCGCCTCTTTACCGGATACAAATCCTGATTATACTGTATGAAAAAACAGGTATGTGTATATCCACAGGAGAGGCGGCATGTTAACCCAGCTCACCATCAGTCAGTTTGCTATTGTCCGCGAGTTAGAGATCGACTTCCGCGCCGGTATGTCTGCCATCACAGGGGAAACCGGTGCCGGTAAATCCATTGCCATTGATGCACTTGGTTTATGCCTCGGCAACCGCGCGGATGCCAATATGGTGCGCCCCGGCGCCAACCGTGCTGATATCTGCGCCCGCTTCTCCCTGAAAGATACCCCTGCCGCCCGTCTCTGGCTGGAAGAACATCAGCTGGATGATAATCAGGAATGCCTGCTGCGCCGCACCATCAACAGCGACGGACGTTCCCGTGGTTTTATCAACGGCACAGCCGTACCGCTGTCACAACTGCGCGAGCTCGGCACACTGCTGATCCAAATCCACGGACAACATGCCCACCAGCATCTGCTGGAAAGCAGCCACCAGAAAATCCTGCTGGATACCTACGCTAACCAGGGCTTACTGCTCGGTGAAATGAAAAAAGCCTGGCAACAATGGCACAATGCCTGTCAGGCACTGGCGCACTATCAGCAGCAGGCACTGGAACGTGAAGCCCGTCAGCAGCTGGTTGATTATCACCTGAAAGAGCTCGGTGAATTTGAACCCCGTGAAGGGGAATTTCCGGATATTGATGCAGAATATAAACGCCTGGCGAATGCCGGTCAGTTTCTGAGCCTGAGTCAGGGCACCTTAAACATTCTCAGTGAACATGATGAAAACAACATCATCAGCATGCTCAATCATGCCCGTCATGAACTCAGTGAACTGATCTCCCTGGATGAAAGCCTGTCTCCGTTACTGAACATGCTGGAAGAAGCCGCCATTCAGGTGGATGAAGTCAGCAATGAACTGCGTCACTACAGTAACCGGGTGGATCTCGATCCGAACCGGCTGTATGAACTCGAGCAACGAATCTCCCGTTACATCAGCCTGAGCCGTAAACACCACACTACACCGGAAGAGTTATATGTCCTGTATGCACAGTTGCAGGAAGAGCAGCAGATGCAGCAGGAAAGTGAACAACACAGCGAAGAGCTGAGCCGCGAAGCGGAACAGTATTATCAGCAGGCGCTGACAATCGCACAGCAGTTACATATGGTCAGAGAACACTACGCCGCTGAACTGAGTGAGCTTATCACACAGAGTATGCACCATTTATCGATGCCGCACGGCCGCTTTACCGCCGATGTGATTTTTACCCCGGAACAACTGAGTATGGATGGCGCAAGCAGAGTTGAATTTAATGTCACCACCAACCCGGGACAACCTCATCAGGCACTGGCGAAAGTGGCATCCGGCGGGGAGTTATCCCGTATTGCATTGGCAATTCAGGTGATCACCGCGAAGAAAATGGACACGCCGGCACTGATTTTCGATGAAGTGGATGTGGGGATCAGCGGTCCGACAGCCGCTATCGTCGGGAAACTGCTGCGTGAACTGGGCGAATCCACGCAGGTCATGTGTGTGACTCACCTGCCGCAGGTTGCGGGTTGCGGACATCAGCACTACTTTGTCAGCAAACACACCAACGGCACGGAAACCGAAACCGCCATGCAGTTGCTGGATAAAAAAGCGCGGGTACAGGAACTGGCCCGGTTACTTGCCGGTGCTGCCGTTACCAAAAATACCCTTGCCAGCGCAAAAGAATTGCTGGCAGCATGACAAACAAGCTGATTTCATCTAACTTTTATGCGATCCTGCGGTCATAGAAAAATGTAAAGGTTTTCAATTTGATTATTGTCGATTATCATCGTCACAAAGAATCCTAAAGGAATGAAATCACCATGCGTTGTAAATTGCTGATTGCCGCAACGACATCTTTGTTGCTGTTAACTGCCGGTTGTTCCACTCTGGAGCGTGTTGTTTACCGCCCGGATATCAACCAGGGTAATTACCTGACACCGGCAGACGTGGCGAAGATCCAGAAAGGAATGACCCAACAGCAAGTCGCTTATACACTCGGTACCCCGATGTTACGTGACCCGTTCGGAACACAGACCTGGTACTATGTCTTCCGTCGCGAACCGGGCCATGAGCCGGTGAAACAGGAAACACTGACACTGGTCTTTGACTCCGCCGGTACACTGAGCCAAATCACGAACACCGATTACAAACCGGATGGCGGTGACGAAACAGCAAGTGAAATCGCCAGTCAGACTGTCACTGACTGATTCTCTGTGGTCACGCTGAAACAACGTGTGGTTAGTAACAAAAACCCGCTGATACATTATGGATTAGCGGGTTTTGTTTATTTATCTGTTCCGGTTTGGTGCTACCAGCTTATTATTATATCTCGTGCCCGCAACACCCAACCCATTAGTTAAGTTTATAACGAATAATTATTCATAACCATGACTTATCACTCTCTGCTATTTTTGCTGTTCCGCCCTGGTAATAATCATGATACTCAAACATTACTTTGCTTATATTTCCGTAAATTAGCCGGAGACAGTTTACTTCCCGGGGTAGTCACATTAAAAAATAGATATAAATCATTAATATAATTAACTTTTCAGAAATATCTCACTGACCGATAGTATCGTGCTAGTATTCACGATTATTTCATTTTCACGCATGTTTATAAGTAAGGTTAATGGCATGTCTAATCGCTTAAAGCTACAGGACGGAAAAACGCTGACTCTTGCGTCTTTGGGTGGTGCGCTGGAATTTTACGACTTTATCGTATTCCTCACCTTCGCACCCTTTTTGCAGACACTCTTCTTCCCGAGTGACTCACCGCTGCTTTCGAGCATCATGACCTATCTGACCTACGCGGTCGCTTATTTTGTCCGCCCGCTCAGCGGCGTAATAATGGCACATTTCGGCGACCTGATTGGCCGCAAAAAAATGTTTATGCTCTCCCTGTTCCTGATGGCGATCCCGACTCTGCTGATCGGCCTGTTGCCGACCTATGAGCAGATTGGCTATGCCGCACCGGTACTGCTGCTGCTGATGCGTCTGTTGCAGGGTATCGCATTAGGCGGGGAAGTACCGAGTGCCCACGTCTTTGTCACCGAGCATGTCCCGCAGAACCGTATCGGTCTGGCGAACAGTATGATTGCCAGCGGCCTGACATTCGGTGTGGTTATCGGTCACTTCGCGGCTTACCTGATTTACACTAATTTCAGCAATGACCAGATCTTAAGTTTCGCATGGCGTTATCCGTTTATCTGCGGCGGGGTTTTAGGTCTGATTGCCGTGTATTTACGCCGTTATCTGCGTGAAACACCGGTATTCCTGGAAATGAAAAAGCGCAAAGAACTGATTGATATGCCGATCAAAGAGGTATTAAAGAGCTATAAACCGGCTACTATGATCTCTATTCTTGCCACCTGGCTGCTGACCACCGGTGTGGTTCTGGTTGTCCTGGCACCAAACCTGATGAAATCCGATATCTTTAAAATCGACCCGGAATTTGTCAGTAAAATTGCGATCCTCGCCACCGTCATGAATATGGCCGGCAGTATTATCGCAGGGATTGTGTCCGACAAACTCGGCATCCGTAAAACCGTTGTGATATACAGCATCCTGCTGGCTGCAACCAGCTACGCCTTCTTTAATTCCCTCGGCAGCGGTGACCACACCACTATCGGCTTCTTATATTCGCTGGCCGCCCTGTTCTTAGGTCTGGTAGCCTGTGTGCCGATTATTATCATCAAACTGTTCCCGGCCAATATCCGCTTAAGCGGCATCGGGTTCTCCTACAACATCGGTAACGCCCTGTTCGCCGGGCTGACCACCTTCACCGTACCGGTCATTGCCGAACACGTTAACCCGATGTTTATCGCCTACTATATTCTGTTCCTCTGTGCTCTCGGCCTGTTTATCAGTTTCTGCCTCGGCAAAAAATCTATGAAGTTTTATGTCTGATAACCATATCTGATAACAACGTGCAGCAATAAAAAACGGGGAATATTCCCCGTTTTTTATTTACCTGTATGGCAATACGCTTTTTATAAATCCAGTGATCGCTTCCACAGCAGAAAATCAAACTGCTCCAGACGGTCCGCTTTCACCTTATATTCCCCGCCCGCCGTTTCAATCACCCGCTCAAACAGCCCTTTACTGATTTCCGGTAATGGCACACCGTCTATTACCGGCCCGCAGTCGTAATCGATCATGTCTGACAGGCGCTGCGCGATGGCACTGTTGGTGGAAATCTTGACTACCGGCACGATAGGGTTTCCCGTTGGCGTCCCCAATCCCGTGGAAAAAATAACGATATTGCACCCGGCAGCCACCAGACCGGTCACGGCATCCACATCGTTTCCCGGTGTACAGACCAGAGACAAACCGTGATCCGGCATCGGTTCCGCATAATCACACACCGCAGTGATTGGCGATTTTCCGCCTTTTTTCGCGGCACCGGTTGATTTAATTGCATCGGTAATTAATCCGTCGGCAATATTTCCGGGACTCGGATTATCCGCGATAGTGGTATTAAAGAAGTTCGCGGTTTTCTCATATTGCCCCATCAGATCGAGGAATTTCTTCTTATCCTCAAAGCGGATGCAGCGCTTTACCATATCCCCTTCCGCACCACACAATTCCGGGAATTCCGCCAGACCGGAAGCGCCGCCGAGCGTCACCAGCCAGTCCGACACCAGCCCCATCGCCGGATTGCCGGAAATGCCCGAAAACCCGTCAGATGCCCCGCACTTCACACCGAGCTTAAGATAAGACAGCGGTACATCCGTGCGGCTCTGAGGCTTCACCGCTTTCATACACTCATAGGTTTGCTTCAGCGCAGTCTGCATCATCTCTTCTTCGCTGTTCCATTCCTGCTGCCGGAAATAAAGCGCCGGTTTATCAAACGCCGGATTACGTGCCGCCAGCGACTCTTTGAACATCCTGCGCTGTGCTTTTTCACATCCCAGACTAAACACGGTAATACCGATCACATTCGGGTGATCCGCATACGCCGCCAGTACATCACACATGGTTTTACTGTCAGAAGTGGCACCACCGCAGCCGCTGGTCACCGTAATACAGCGCACACCTTCAATATGCGGAAACAGTTTAGGTTTTGCAGTCTGCGCCTGTTCACCGGCGGTCAGATCGAGAGCGAAGCTTTTCAGGCTGTTATTGGTGTAACCCAGCGCCTCATTCAGCGCATCCGTCAGTTTGGTGACATTGCGGTTTTCACAGAACACCAGCGGGAAAATCAGCCAGTAATTTGCCGTACCTACCCGGCCATCATCACGGACATAACCTTTAAATGTCCGCTCCTTCCAGGGCGATACATCCGGGATCTGCCATTCATAATTTCCGCTCTCCTCCAGTGACACCGGGGCGGCATAATGGCGGATATTATCCACGGTAATCACTTCCCCGCAGGCAATCGGTTTTGTTGCTTTCCCGACAGCGGTTCCGTACATGGAAACAATACCGCCTTCCGGTACCGCTTCCAGAGCAAACTTGTGTTTGGCTTTCACATCTGTGACCAGAGTGATTGATTCATCACCCCACTGACAGACCTCACCGGCATACAAATCCTTCAGTGCCACGATTAAATTATCGGTTTCATCAATACGTAATATCTTTTGCATAACTCACCTTCCGGTTATTACCGCCAAAATAACGGCAATGAATCAGGGTTATTTTTGTGTGTTCTTTTTCAGTAAGGCAATCAGGAGCGCACAGCCGACAGTGATCACCGCAAGTGTGATAATCCCTGCCGTATTACTGTTCATCAGTTTATCCATTTCCACACGGATAATCGGTGCGAGGAAAGAACAGAATGCCCCCATGGTGGTACAGAACCCGATACCGGCAGCCAGCGCCGGGCCGCTCAGTAACTGCGGCGGGAATGTCCAGAATACCGGCTGCACCGACAGGAAACCGACGGCGCTGAGACACAGTGCGGCGATCGCAAAGACCGGGCTGGCAAAGGCGGATAATGCCAGGCCAACTGCCGCCGCCAACATACACATCACAGAGATAGCCACACGGCGCGACGGATTTTTATCCGCCAGGCGCGGGATGTAATACACACCGAACGCCGAGCATGCCCACGGAATAGCCGCCACCAGAGACGCTTTAAACCCGAGACTTTGTCCCATCAGGGAAGCCACCTGCGACGGCAGGAAAAACATCAGCCCGTAGACCGAAATCTGGATGGTGCCGTAGATAAGTGCCAGATGCCAGACCCTGATATTTTTCAATGCGGACAACACCGACGTGGTTTCTGTTTTCGCATTCTCACTGGCCAGTTGCTCTGTCAGGGCTTTCTTCTCTTCCGCTGTCAGGAAGCGGGCTTTCTCCGGGCTGTCATCCAGCCAGAAAAAGGCGAAGATCCCGATAACAACCGCCGGTAAACCTTCAATCACAAACATCCAGAACCAGCCCGGACGTCCCATCCAGCCGTGCAATTCCAGCAATGCGCCGGATAACGGCGAACCGAGTGTAAGTGCCAGCGGTACGCCGAGAACGAAAATACCAATCACCGAGCCACGGACTTTATTCGGGAAATAGATAGAGGCCAGCAATAAAATCCCCGGATAAAAACCCGCCTCACCCAGTCCCAGCAGGAAACGCAGCACAATAAATTGCGTCTCGTTGGTCACGAACCCGGTCATTGCGGATAACACACCCCAGATAACCGTTGTCATACTCAGCCACTTTTGTGCGCCGATTTTATTGAGGATCAGGTTCGCCGGGATCCCGAACAGTGCATAAGCAGCGAAGAAAATCCCCGCCCCCAGTGCAAAGGCGGAATCGGACAGCCCGATATCCAGTTGCATAGCATCTTTTGCAAAGCCCACATTCACACGGTCAATAAATGCCACAAAGTACAAAATAAACATCAGGGGTACTAAACGCTTCCACGATTTTTTAATCGCGGAATTTAAAGCAGGATTGTCATAAGCTGTGATAGTCGCCATGATAATATTCCCTGTCGGTAAGATGTTCTGTCGTTATAATCAGGAAAAATCAGCGTGCTGTTTCAGCATCCGCCAGTATCTGCATCAGCTGTTCAGTCTGCTCCGCATTCAGGCGGCTGAATGGCGCTGTGCAGTAGTCTGACTGAATAATGCCCCGCATCTGTAAGGCTTTTTTAAAGGTCGGGATAAACGGTGAGTGCACGCCGTAAACGGCCATCAGCTGATCCACTTTGCGCTGATGTGCCGCTACAGCAGCCATATCACCCTGTGCAAATGCCGCCATCCAGGAAGCGAAAAACTCAGGCACAATATTGGATAACCCGCCGATACAGCCATTTCCCCCCGCCAGCACAACATGGGCGAAGTTATTGTCATAACCGGCATAAACCTCAAAATGCGGGATCTCTTTTTTTACCGTCTGAATAATCTGCGACGTATGTAATGTATCGGGGATCGTATCTTTCAGCCCGATAATATTCGGATAGCGATCCGCCAGACGCAGACAGACCTCCGGCGACACCGAGTAACCGGTACGTTCCGGGAAGTTATAGATAAAAATATTGGCTGATGTTTTTTCCGCAACCGCACTGTAAAACCGGTAAACACCCTCATCATCCAGCGGGAAATAGTACGGGCTGATAATCATGACCCCGTCCACGCCCTGCTCATGGGCATAGTTCGCCAGCGCGGCAGACTCATTCACATCCGGGCGGCTGGTCCCGGCATACACTTTCATTTCCCCTTTGTCATAACTGCCGCATAACCTGATCAGTGTTTTTGAGCTGTCCATATCCAGTGAAAAAAACTCGCCGGTACTGCCCATAACCACAAATCCGGAAACATGTCCCTTCAGCGAGTCATACACCTGCTGGTTTTGTTCCGTATCAATCCGGCCTTTATCATCAAAAATTGTTACCGCCGGTGTGATGTAACGGCTTTCCATACCCACATTGTTCATATATACAAACCTCGTTAATAAATAAAAACACACGTAAGTAATCATGAAACTCTGAGTGAGTCAAATTTTGTATACCTGCTGAAAAAAACAGGCTAACAGACTGTTTTTATTGCCGTTGAAAACACCATTTGCGGAAAAACCCGGGCCGGATTGCGGTTATTTATTATTTATCTGTGAGGAGCAGCACATTACGGGGACAATAAAGCGGATTGCCGTGACACCGGCGGCAATGTCACAAACGGACACCCGGACATGATTTACTTAGCGGGGCTTTGTACCTAGAATAGCGGCATAAACTGTCAGGGAGGTGAATTGATGTCAACGGAGCATATGCCGACAATACGGGTGTTAGAAGTACTCAGTGTTCTGGCGGCAGAAAACACCGGGATTTCCCTCACGCAGCTGTCCGGGAAAACCGGGATATTAAAAGGCACGCTTTATCCGATTCTGAAAACCCTGGCAGAACGCCGTTATATTAATTATGACGAAAATACCCAGCTTTATTTTCTGGGTATCGCCTGTTCAATTCTTTCCCGCTCCTTCTTTGAAAAATCCTACTGGCTGAAAATGGTTCACCGCGAGATGAATAACATTGTCAATGAGTGCAACGAAGTGTGCCAGATGGGAATATTAGACGGTCCGGATGTGCTGTATATTGATAAAGTACAATCTGCACAGAAAGTTCAGTTAGTCTCCAATATCGGCACCCGCTTACCGGCGGTTTATTCGGCATTAGGTAAAGCGATGATATGCCATTACAGCGATGACGATATTCTCCGCCTATATCCTGACGGTTTTACCCCGCTGACAAAATACAGTATCACCACTATTGGTGAATTACGTCAGCAGCTGGAAGATGTCAAAATAAATCATTACGCCACGGATAACCGGGAAATAAACGAAGAAACCCGCTGCTATGCCGTTTCATTACGTCAGCGCAATAAAATTATCGCCGCCATCAGTGTCTCCGTCCCGGCATTTCGCAGCAATGATGAAAAAAACAACCAGATTATCAGTGTATTACTCAGCAGCCGTGAACGCATCGAGCAGGAATTGAATACATTGCAGGATGTGGAGTTTTATCAGTAAAGAAGAATAAACGTAAATTATCTTACAGACAAAAATAACATTCGATACCAACAAACTCATTGATGGTCATCACTATACCTTCCGACTGCTCCGGAAAAACATCCAGAGTTTAGTTATTCATTGATATTAAACAAGAAAACAGACCGACAGCAAGGTGTTTATCAAACAAACCTCCATATGACCGGGCTGTTTTTCTGCTGCCCGCACCGTTTTTCTACAGCCGGAAAAATAAAATAACAGTGAATAACAGCATAATCCATTTACTTATCAACAGATGGGAATGATATAAATGATATTCATTATATTATAAAATAACACATCCGGGTTTAAAATGAAACATTGATGCAAAGAGAGAAACAAATGTTCAGCCGTTTGAAAATCACAACAATTTTGATTACAACATTACTTATATTTTGTGCATTGCAGCTATTAACGAGTGGTTTATTTCTTAATACCATGCAAAATAATACAACATCCTTTAAACAATTACACAACCTGAGCTCACGTGACAATCTGCAATCCAGTGTCTGGTCAGAGTTATTAAATACCAGGGTATCACTCAATCGGGCACTCATTGATATCGTTACCAATGATAATAAATTAAATGAATCGTCAACGCAGTTATTAAATGACGCTATTAAAAATCTGAAACAAGCTGAACATTACTGGGCACTCTTCGATTCACTGCCAAGTCACTCAGGCACAAAAATCCAAGAACTGGAAGATGCCTATAATCAATATCACACAACACTGACCCAACTTATACAATTGATACGCAATGGTGATTTCGCCGCTGCAATATCACAGAATACACAAGCCAGTCAGGATATTTATCAAAAACAGTACACTATTTATAACCAGTCAAATAACCATTTTATTGAAGGCGTGGTAAAAGAAGATAGCGAATCCGATGCGCGGTCAAAATGGATACTGGCCACCATGCTCTGTATCATTCTGCTTATTGTAATTGGTATCTGGGCAAGTATTAAGCGCACACTGATTACACCGCTAAATAACGTGCTTGACAATATCCGGCATATTGCCGGAGGAGACCTGACCAGAACCATTAATATGACCGGTTGTGATGAAGTCAATAAACTGGCTGATACTCTGCGCTATATGCAGGGTGAACTGGCAGGGACAGTCAGTAATGTCCGTGACGGCGTTAATGCGATTTACAACGGTGCCAGTGAAATTGCGGCCGGGAATAACGACCTGTCTTCGCGGACCGAACAACAGGCTGCGTCTCTTGAAGAAACCGCCGCCAGTATGGAAGAACTGACCGCAACCGTGCGCCAGAACGCTGATAATGCCCGTCAGGCCAGTCATCTGGCATTAACCGCCTCTGAGACCGCAGAGCGCGGCGGAAAAGTGGTGGATGATGTTGTGGATACCATGCGCGGCATCGGCGACAGCTCGAAGAAAATTGCCGATATCATCAGTGTGATCGACGGTATCGCTTTCCAGACCAATATTCTGGCGCTGAATGCCGCCGTGGAAGCCGCCCGTGCCGGTGAACAGGGACGCGGGTTTGCGGTTGTTGCCGGTGAGGTGCGTAACCTGGCCCAGCGCAGTGCGCAGGCC